>JAYUGZ010000393.1:0-11293 GCA_043767465.1 Cyanobacteriota bacterium | reverse complement strand
GCCGCCGAAGCTTTTCGGATATTTATGAAATTTAAAAATTTAGTTACTCTTGGATTGTCGATCGCAGTTGTATTCGCTGCAACCAAATATATACCTGATTCTATTCAACAAAACCAAGTCAAGCAACTGCTGGAAACCAAACAGTGTCCCGAATGCAATCTCAGCAACGCCAACTTAAAGGGAATGGACTTGCAAGGATTTAACTTACAGGGAGCCAACCTCGCAGGTGCTAATTTGTCTGGAGCAAAATTGGCGAATGCCAACCTCAAAAATGCCAACTTGAATCAAGCCAACCTGACGGGAGCTGATTTAGGCTGTAGCGGCATCAGTTTCAATATTGACACAAATGAAAAAGCAGAAAATATGGATTTTAAAGTCAGTGCTGTTCCCGAAAAGAATAACCCAGAAAATGCAGTAGCTGGTTTCAACATGAAATCAACTGATCGAGGAACCACAATGCGTTTCAACCTGCCGGGATGTGCCGACTTCGAGAATGCTAGATTGCAGGAAACTAAAATGCCCGATGGCAACATTCATCCTTAATTACTGCAAATATAGCAATCTACTCTATCATCATTTGTCAACTTCTTTTCATTCTTTCTGCTCTCTCTTTGATCTTTCTCTGTGTCCTCTGTGGCCTCTGTGGTTCATTAAAAAAAAACCGCTGTCTGAATAACAGACAGCGGTTTTTTAAGCAACTAATAATCGCCTAAAATTAGTGAGCGGAACCGTTACCGTGATACTTGTCGCTGTCGTAGAATCCGTTTTTTGTACCGAAGAACAGACAGCACACAGTGAAAACTGCTGTCAAGACTGCTAAAACTAACTTAACGTCCATAATTTACCTTCTCTTGTTCAGTGAGTGGAAATACTCAGATTGTAGAGTCTTTTTGGCTGGCGCGGCCATCTACTAGCGTAGCGTCAGATTTGCTTGGTTGTTGGCTGGTGCGAGAGTTTCCCGACGGGGAGACGATTCGCGGAATTATTGTCGAAACCGAAGCCTATGGCCCGGGAGACCCCGCTTGTCACGCTTACGCGCGCCGCACTCCTCGCAATGAGGCAATGTTCGGGGCTGCGGGCATGAGTTACGTTTACTTAATTTACGGGATGTATCACTGCTTTAATGTGGTGACGGATGCAGACGGAGTTCCTAGCGGTGTGTTAATTAGAGCTTTACAGCTAGATACTGTTCCTAAACAGTTTTTGGATGTCCCTGAAAAAAAGCGATCGCGCCTCGCCTCCGGGCCTGGCAAACTGTGTAAGTTACTTGAGATCGATCGAACTTTAAACGCTTTACCTTTGGATGCAGGCCAACCGCTGCGCCTGGAACACCGGAGTGCAGAATTTCAGGAGGCTGTCGAGGAGGGTACAATAAATCTTGTGCAAACTACGCGGATCGGGATTTCGCAAGGGATGGATTTACCTTGGCGTTGGTATATTGGGAACTGTGCGGCTGTGTCTAAATTCTAGTAATCTCAAAATGTCACTGTAAATTTTGTCACTTATCTCAATCAAATTATGGCTTATTCTTCTGAAAACCCGATCGTACAACTGAAAAAATGCCTGATGCTGGCGCAGGATGTTGGGAGTCACGCCGAAGCGAACCGCGCCTTCGAGCAATTGTGCGCGATTATAGATGCTGAAAATCCGATGGCGGCGCAACTTTTGGAGATGCTGTGGGAAGACACGATTCTGGCCAGGCGATCGGCTTTATTTTGGCAGCAAATGAGCGATGTTGAGAAAGATATGGCTAATAGAATGATGGAAAATATGACGCAGATGCGGCAAAACTATTTGCGGTTGATGCAAGAAATGTAAGATTTGGTAATTGGTGATTGGTAATTAGCCAACAGACGGCGGTTGAAACCGCGTCTATACAAACGATGTCCGCCTCCGCGGACTGAAGAAAATATCGTACCATCTTCAACCCGCGAAGGCCAGTTTTGTCTGTGTAAATGCGGTTTCAACCGCACGTCCGATCTTAATTTGGTCTTCAACCCGCGGAGGCGGGTTTTGTCTGTGTAGACGCGGTTTCAACCGCCGTCTCATCTTCTATTTCATTAAAGCAGCGCCGCGGTTGTAAAGTTCCCGCGCGTAATCAGTCCAAGTTCCCTGTCCCCAATAGCGGAAACAGCTTGTTTGCACCAACAAGTTGTAAAGCAAGGCTTGTTGGTATTCAAACTGCTTGGTAACTGTGGCATCTTGCTGCACCAGCCGATCGTACTTTTGGTGAAATGCAGCGCTGAGTTGATTCATCGGTTCCAAGACGTTTTCGTAGCCTTTCACCCAACTCAAATCGTTTGTCCAAGAGGCACCATCCATGTGAAAATTGTGGTCTGTTTGCTTGAGTTGCGCGATCGCACTTTCCACTTTTTCCGGTGTCGCACTATCGGGATCGACTAACTGCCAGATTTTGTGCTGGTTAACTCCTTGACAAATCGGATAATCATCAGGATTAACGCCCGCCGCTTCAATTATCTCCAAATACTCAGTACCGTTTAAACCGACAACACCGGATTTTCCACCACCTTGTTCGCGGTTTTCGTGCCAAGCTTTCATAAAGGCGCTGGGGAATTCATTCATCATCACCCCGCCATTTTCGCCGTCAGCAATTTGAGTGACTAAAGAAGGAATTGTGACATTGCCAATTTGCTGTTTGTTGCGCCCTTTTGCTTCGTAATAAGGCTGCATTTGACCGACCAATTTTGTATCGGAACCTTGGGTTTTAATCAAAGCTGTGATGCTGATGGTTTCGCCGCGAGAATTGCGCGCCATCAAACGGTTGGGAATGTATTTTTGGTCTTGCGACAATCCCGAACCATCGGGATTTTCTTCAGAATGTTCCTGCACCATCAGCCAGCGGTAGCCGCATTCTTTCAAAGCTTTGATGTATTCGTAAAGCGTGTCGGGGTGATTGGGAAAGTGCATTTCTGGGGGCGAAAAACCTTTGACGCGCTTCAGGGCATCCAAGCCAAAAATGGATGCAAAATGATGTTGCCATGCTTGAATTTGAAGTTTGATGTCGGGGATGGGAGTTGAGGGAATGACGGCGTGACTCCACATTGTCCCCAGCCATTCTACGTGGGGTTGATATTGCGGATCGCAGGTAATTCGTTTGAGATTGTCGAAGATATCGTCGCGTCCCATTTGGCGCAATCCCCACAATAAATTGCCGGAATAGTCGAGCATAATGCGCGGGTTGCAACCTTCAGCAATCAGTTGGGGAATGAATTCTCCCATGCGGGAATAGCACCAAGCAAAGACTCCGGCGTTGTGGTTGTCTCCTTGGTTGGGATTTTCAAACATATTCTGGAGATTGCAGATTAGTTCGCCGTTTGCACCGGCTGGAATTGTGGGTTGGTGCATATGCAGGGCGCAGGCGAATCCGGCTTGAATATTTTCGAGGCGCAGATTTGTGGTAGGTATAAAGACTGGTTCGTTGCTGTTCGTTGCGGCGCTAATTTCTGCTTCAAAGCCGCAAATGTTGGGCAATCCTGAGTTGATTTCGTTTAAAATGGATGGATTGGGAGATTGTGCGATCGCAGGCATAAGACTTTCCTCAGTAATTGTGGAGCGGTACTGTCTGCTATTGCTAAAATAGCTGTAACACTTAAGAGTATCAGAGTATGCCTGCAAAAGATAAGTTTCATGATGTAGTTAAAGTAGCTTTGGAGAAAGATGGCTGGCAAATTACTCATGATCCGCTCCTGCTACGCATACAGGGGATTGCGGATATGTATGTCGATTTAGGGGCCGAGAAACTGATTGCAGCCGATCGCTAGGAGTGAAAAAATAGCAGTTGAGGTTAAAAGCTTTATTGGCACATCTACAATTTCTGAGTTCCACACCGCGATCGGGCAGTTTATCAACTACCGATATGCCTTAGAAGTACAAGAACCTGAAAGAGTTTTATACTTGGCAGTGCCATTAAATACTTAGAATAACTTTTTCATCAAAACATTTGTTAGATTGGTAGTTCAACGCAGTCACGTTAATCTTATTGTGTACGATGTAGAAACGGAGGAAATCACCACATGGCAGATTTAAATAAGTATCGAAACTGTATTCGACAACTGCTTGTAGAACACGCAAAACGTGTTTCGTTAAACAATGATATTGAAGCTCAGATAGTTACTGATGTAGAGGGCGATCATTATCAATTGCTTTACATTGGCTGGCAAAACAAGCAGCGAATTTTTGGGCCTGTGATGCACTTTGATATTAAAGATCGCAAGATTTGGATTCAGTGGAACAGCACAGAGGACGAGGTTGGCGAACAGTTGTCCGCGATGGGCGTACCAAAGGATGACATTGTTGTCGGATTTCACCCACCTTACATTCGGAAGTTGACGGATTATGCAGTCGGAGATTTGATAAATGAAAAATAATGGATTTGACCGACTAATTTTGTTTTTGCAAAAGCTGGAAAAACAGACGATCGATTACAGTTTGGCCCATCATCGCGATGAAGCTGTGATGGTAGTTGTTGCTGTACCTGCGGAAAGGTGGGAAATTGAATTTTTGAGTGATGGTTCGGTTGAGGTAGAAAAGTTTGTCAGTAATGCAGAGATTGTTGGAGAAGAGGCTTTGAGTGAGTTGTTCGATCGCTATTCGGAACAAGACGAGACAAATGGCGATTTGGCTCATAAAATTGAGTTGACAAATGCGATGAAATGAGTTATGTTTGGCGGAATTTGCGATCGAGCAGCAGCAATGCCGAAACGCTCTCACCGCCGACAACCGCCCCAAATTCCGCTAGCTGTGGGTATTTCCCTGTATTCCCAATGGCCGACTTGCTTATTTACCGATAAATCATATACTTTGTCAAGTTAAGAAAATATTTTTTGATTCATCCAGGAGCGAGAAAAAAAAATGTACATCGTACAAATTGCGTCAGAGTGCGCCCCCGTCATCAAAGCAGGCGGTTTAGGGGACGTAGTTTATGGCTTGAGTCGCCAGTTGCAGAATTCCGGCCACACCGTCGAGATTATTCTACCCAAATACGACTGCATGAGGTACGACCATATTTGGGGGCTGCACGATGCCTATCGGGATTTGGCGGTGCCCTGGTACGGCGGCGAAATTCTTTGCGATGTGTACTGCGGCTGGGTGCACGGAGTGCTGTGTTTTTTCATAGAACCTCGATCGCAAGATAACTTTTTTAACCGCGGCTATTATTATGGTGGTAACGATGACAATATGCGGTTTGCATTTTTCAGCAAAGCTGCTTTAGAATTTTTGCTCAGAAGCAACAAGCGCCCGGATGTGATTCACTGTCACGATTGGCAAACTGGTTTGATTCCAGTCATGCTGTTTGAAATTTACAAATACAATTGGATGGAAAATCAGCGAGTCTGCTATACCATTCACAATTTCAAACATCAAGGTATGGGCGGCAGCGAGGTTTTGCAAGCAACGGGTTTGAATCGAGAGGATTATTATTTTCAGTACGATCGCCTCCAAGATAACTTTAACCCTTTTGCCATCAACTTTATGAAAGGCGGCATTGTGTACTCGAACTTTGTGACTACGGTTTCGCCGCACCACGCTTGGGAAGCTCACGTCGGAGAGTTTGGCTACGGTTTGGGCCACACTTTGCATATATATCAAGACAAGTTTCGCGGGGTGCTCAACGGCATCGATTACGATGTGTGGAATCCCGAGAGCGATCGCTATATTCCGCAGCACTACACTGCGGATGATTTGGCAGGAAAAGCCGAAACTAAAACAGCTTTGCGCGATCGCTTGTTATTGCGCGATGCTGACAAGCCTCTGATTACCTTTATCGGCCGTTTGGACGACCAAAAAGGCGTTCACCTCCTCCACCACGCAATTTATTACTGTCTGAGCAAGGGCGCGCAATTCGTGCTTTTGGGTTCGGCGACAGAAGCGGGAATTAACGCGCATTTCCAGCACGAAAAATGGGTTTTAAATGAAAATCCAGACTGCCATTTGGAACTTGGTTTTAATGAGGAACTGTCGCACTTAATTTATGCGGGTGCGGATATGATTGTGGTGCCGAGCAATTACGAACCCTGCGGCCTGACTCAGATGATCGGGTTGCGGTACGGTACGGTGCCTGTGGTGCGGGGTGTGGGCGGTTTGGTGAATACGGTGTTCGATCGCGATTACGACACCAGCCACCTCCCCGAAGAGCGCAACGGCTACGTATTTTACCAAAGCGATTACTACGCTTTAGAGTCGGTGCTCGATCGCGCGATCGGATTGTGGTATGACTACCATGATGACTTTGAAAAACTCATGATTCAAGGTATGAATTGTGACAATTCTTGGAAATATCCCGCTAAAGACTACGTGGAAATTTACGAGCTAATTCGACACAAATAATCAGTAGGGCGCGCACACCAGCAGGTTACTAACTGTAGGGTGCTGGTGGTGTGCGCACCTTACCCGTATTTAGGGTGCAATGAAAAAAAATATCGCAATATTATCTATTTTTTTGAATGTATCTTTAATATCTGCAAGCTTGCTTTATGCCAGAAATCGGGGTTACTTGGGGCGCAGTTTGGTAATGGCAAATGCCAATTATTTAGAGTTCCCTACAGATACGCTGAGTTCTCAGTCTTGGTGGCAAGATGAGGTAAAATATCAAGTGGCGGTGACTCAGAACACGCACATAAAAACTTGTTTTTTTGGAGATTCGATAACTTCGATGCTGGGCAATACTCTGGGTGATAATTCTTTCAATTTTGCGATCGGCGGGATGAGCGCAATTTCTCAGTTGGAACAGCTCAATTTGTTAACTGCTGCTAGAGTAAGGTGCGACCTAGCGATTGTGGCTCTAGGTACAAATGATGCTATTTACAGAACTATGGATGGGCAGTTTATGAAAAATATGCAGCAAATAATTAGGACTGTTAAAAATGATATAGGGGCGAAACAGGTGGTTTTGCTTCCGGCTTTTTACTCGACTGTTGAGGCGAGCCGCGATGTTAGTGTTGCTGCTCCTATTCCGAGAGTTGATAAGTTTAATCAGTTGATTCGTCAAGTTGCGGTTGCTCAAAGTTTATCTGTTGATGACGCAGCCGTGCAGCCGTTATTTGAGGGCAAAGCTTTGAAGGCTAATTTGACTTCGGATGGCGTGCACCTCAATCTCGATGGTAAAAAAATATATCGTGAAGCTTTGTTAAAAATAGTGGCTGATTTCGATCGAAAAAATTAGAGTATATTAAGATTGAAATAATTCCGATTTTTTAAAATTTTGGGGCAAGAAGCAAGATGCGAGTTCCACGAGAAATAATGCCTATTTTAAAATAAAAGATGTGTGTTTTAAAATAAAAAATGTCTTTTGTGGAACTGGCCGGAAAGCCTATTCAGAATATTCGTATAAGATGTTAATTAAAATCAAATAAATCATAAATATGGATTTTCCCAGAGCGCGACAACTGTTTTATCAAGAAATCAATCAGCCGGATGGCTCGATCGATCTGGCGAAAGCTTCGCTGTACTTGGCTTTGGAAGAATACCCGAATTTAGATCCCAGCGAGTATCTCAAGGCTCTCGACACGATCGCCGATCGAGTGCGCGATCGCCTGCCGGTACAGAATTATCCGCTGCGGATCATTCAAACGATCAACCGCTATTTATACGAGGATTTGGAATTTACGGGGAATGATGCTGATTATTATGACCCCCGCAATAGCTTTTTGAATCAAGTGATCGATCGCCGCACGGGGATTCCGATATCTTTGTCTTTGGTTTATTTGGAGGTTGCTAAGCGCATTGATTTTCCGATGGTGGGGATTGGGATGCCGGGACATTTTTTAATTAAGCCGGATTTTGAAGATGCTGGGATTTTTGTTGATGCGTTTAACAACGGCGAGATATTATTTCCCGAAGATTGTCGGGGGAGACTTTCTCAAATTTATGGTCAACCCATGGAATTGCCGCCGGCTTTTCTCGCCCCGGTAAGTCGCCGACAGTTGTTGGGGCGGATGCTGGCAAATCTGAAGGCGATTTATTTGCAACAGCGAGATGGTTTGAGGCTTCTGGGGGCGATCGATCGGATTTTGCTGCTGTTTCCCGAGGCGTTGGGGGAAAGGCGCGATCGCGGAATTATTTACCATCAAATGGGGCGCTTGGCCGAGGCGCGCCACGATTTGGAACTATATCTGACAAATGCTCCGAATGCTGAGGATGCTGCGGCAATTCGCCTATTACTCGAAAGGCTCCATGGGAACTAAACTTAAATTCGCGATTGTTAGCCAAGCCCTCGCAGGCGATCGCACACTACAACACGCGAAAGCGACAATCACTAAACTGTTGCCCGACCCTAAAATGTCGCTTTTATAAGTTTTGCAAAGCTATATAAAATGTCACATATCCAAGCGTAACATATAAATTATCAATTAACACCTATCTTTTGATGGGTTAAATTTGCTTGACATGACTGTAGAATAACTAGGTCATTTACGGAACTTCTGAGTCCACTTTTCCGACTGATACCTGCAAAGAAGATCGATCGAAACAGTATTTTGACGTAAAGAGGCATAAACTGATGAATTTTAAGTTTCAACAAGGTTATCTCAACGAAATGCGATCGCAGTCACCCCATTTAGCCAAAAGAATCTCAAAGTCTTTATCATTAGGTTTGGCGCTTTTGGTGGGAACAAGTACAGTATTGCTCAGCAGTGGCAAAGCCTTTGCATTAGACAATGTTACCGTAAAATACGGTGCTGTTGACGTAACTTTACCCATGAGCGATTTGCAAAGCTTTGCACAAACCGGCAAACCATCATCTCAACTGCAAAGCGTTTTGAGTCTTGCGAAACAAACTCCCGAATCGGTGCGCGAAATATTAACGCGAGAAGTGGCTTTAGATCCCCAAATAGTTTCGCGGCTGGCAAATACTTATTTTGGGGAAATTGTTTTCAAACAATTGGGGGAGGTTGCTTATAGCCCGGCAACAAAGGCACAAAGCACGCTGGCACTTCGCGATGCTTTAGTCGCAGCTTCCAAAGATGGCAAAATATCGCTGATGGAAGTAATGCAAAATTACAGTCCTCCTGCGTTGGAAGTTGACGGTAATCAAGCTATGGCTATCTATCAGCGAGTGATTAAAGATGTCCAAGATTTGCAAGCTATGTATCAGAATTCCCCGGGTTTGCAAAGTACGGCTGGTCAAGCAAGACAAATGATTTGTCAGCCCAACTCATCATCGGGGGCTGGGAAGTAAATCATTTTGCTCTTGATTGGGAATGAGTATAGCAATCCTAAATCATTTGTGAACTTCTTACTGCCTCCCCGCGAGTTCGGGGAGGGTTGGGGTACGGTAAAATATTTACGATTCCTGCAAGAATTGCTATAGTTGATAATTGCGGATTGCGGATTTTGCTTCACCGACCGCCAATTACCCATTCCCGATCGCCAATTACCCATTACACCTTACCAATTTCTTGAGATAATTGCTCGGCTACCCGTTTGAGTCGGCGGAGTTGGCTTTTCATATCTTTTTGAGTCCAAGGGGCTGCAAAGCGATTGAATCCAAATCTAATTAAAGGATTGGGAATTTGAAATTCAAAGCGGTTAATCAAGAGAGTGCCTTGGATTTGGGGCTGGCATTCCCAGCGATCGCATCCTTTGAAAAATCCGTCAAAGCCCCATACAATTAAACCGGGTTGTCGCTCCAACACCACACTCTCTAAAGTGGGTTGCAAAACGGGAATTTTTATGATAAATAAGCTGCGACTTCCTACAGCAGTATCCCATTCCCCCTCGGGATCGCAGCGCAGCAGGGGATTGAGCCATTTGTGCATTAAAGTGCGATCAACTATACAGCGCTCCACCAAGGTAGCAGCAGCGCGAATTTCAACGGATTGCTCGAAAACTTGGCGAATTGACATAAAAACCTGCAACAAGGAGGGTATTACAAAACTTTGCTTACTTTACAGTCCTTTATTTAGTTATACCGTCAATTTTTCCAGAAATTAAAAGATTGACACACTCCTCAATACAGTGTATTATCGCCAAATAACAGTATATATACCGATTATGCAGTTAGTCGAAAGGCACATCATCAAACCAAATCATAGGTTTTATCGAGAAGCCGATCGACTGTCATGGCTGTGCAAAAATCTTGACAACTGCGCTAACTACATCTACCGTCAAAACTTTTTTGCCAGCCAACAAACAAACGCTCTGGCTGTTGATCACGAACTCAAAACCAGCCCCGATTACAAAGCATTGCCCGCAAAAGTAGCACAAAGCACCCTCGGCTTAGCGCTCAAAGCATGGACTAGCTACCATCTGGGAGTGCGAAACTATCAGGAAGAGCCAACTAAATTTAAAGCAGCACGGAAAATCCCCCATTATCAAGGTTCAAGACAGGGAAAAAGAGCAGACGGGCGCTATGTAGTTGTATTTAATTGTCAAGCTGTCAGCAAAAAAGCCTTAAAAAAAGGATATGCTCGTCCCTCTGGGACTAATATTTGGTTGCCATCAAAAGTCAGCTCGATTCTGGAAATCCGGATTGTTCCCAAGGTGGGTTGTTATATTTTCGAGGTCGTCTATGAAAAGTTAGAACAGCCTTTACAAGTTAATCAGAGAGTAGCTGCCATAGATTTAGGATTAAACAATCTGGCAAAATTAACATACAGTGTTGCTGGGTTAGTACCGAAAATTTACGACGGACGGGCGCTGAAGTCAACCAACCAATACTGCGATCAGATTTCATCAACCTTGAAATCGTTGCTGCCGGCAGGGCAAAAAAACAGTAAAAAACTTGCCAAATTGTGGCACAAGCGTAACTGCAAAGTGGATTACTACCTCCACACAACGAGCTCCGCAATTATTAAAAAACTCGTCAATCATCAAATTGGCTTGCTGGTTATAGGCTGGGCCCAGGATTTTAAAGATGGGATTAACACTGGCAAAGTTAACCATGATAATTTTGCCAGCATTCCCCATCGCCGCTTCGTGCAAATGTTGCAGTACAAAGGACAACTTGCGGGAATTAAAGTGGTGTTAGTAGAGGAGAGTTACACATCCATCTGTTCTGCCTTGGATTTGGAACCAATTCAAGAAAAATCAGACTACATTGGCAGTAGAGTAAAAAGAGGATTGTTCAGAACCCAAAGTGGACAACTAATCAATGCTGATGTCAACGGTTCTTTGAATATTGGCCCAAAAGCAGTCGGAGATGGGTTTATCCCAAATTCGATAGAGGGTTTTGTAGTTAACCCAGTACGGTTAAAAGCGTACAAACATTAAATTTAGGCGATGTCTAGATTTTGTGGAACTATTCTTAAAGTTTCGTCTTCTCCCAGTCAAAATC
>JAYUGZ010000392.1:0-11317 GCA_043767465.1 Cyanobacteriota bacterium | reverse complement strand
TAATTAATTTTGCGAGAGTTGCTGAGGCGCTCAATGCTTGAATGCGTTAGCGAAGCTTTCCGAAGGAATCGCGAGCCTCTAGCAAGAAATCGGGCCAGGGATCGCCCTCTATCTTGGTGCCACGATATTCGTAGCGCAAGTCGCGATCGCCAAATAGGGACTGATCACGGGGTACGGGAATTAATTTTCCATACATACTGATTTCGAGCCAAGTTTATTCGAGTTCCTGGGACTTTTGAAACCAATCGAAGTCATCTACCGAGTTGAGAAAATTTGGGTAAAACAGAACGGGCGGCTTTATTTTGGTTAGCAAACTACTCACGATGTATGTTCCTTTATTGTTAATCCCTCATGAAAAAGCGGATGATTTTCTTGCTATTTCAGTAGCACCGGAAGCGCGATCGGGGCGTGAAGTACATGGTGCGGGACTTCCCTATAAATTGAAAAGAGCTTTTAACCCCTCTCGAAGCGATGCAGGCTTTCGCCCAAGAAGATTCTCCAGATCGGGGCTTACTTCTTCTTCCTGCCCGTTGTTGATATCCGTTAGAAAACCCACGACTCTTTGAACCATAGTTTCTGGTACGCCGCGCTCTTTCATTTGCGCCTCAAATGATGATTTCTCAGTAGGTGTATAATCTACCTCTTTGCCTGATAAGTCAGTTAAGGTAGCCGCGACATCATGAAAGGAATAGGACTCACTTCCTGTGAGTTTGTAGATTCGGTTACCGCGATCGCTCTCTAACAGTGCATTTGCAATGGCTTCTCCCATTTCGCTTCTCAGGGCAAAAGGGACTCTTCCGTGACCAGTTGGCAAATTAATACCCGTATCAAAAACTCTTTCCCCTACGAACTGCGGAATGGTATCCACATACAAGACATTGCGAAATATGGCATAGTTCACTCCGCACTCCTTGATGTAATCTTCCGTCTGAAAATGACCCTCCATCAGCTTGTTTGCCAAAGTGTTTCTGTCTTTCAACGATCGACTGGTGTAGGCGATACATTGAACTCCCGCCTTTTTCGCGGCATCCACGACATTTTGGTGTTGCCGAAGGCGGTTATCTTCATCCGTTCCGGCGATCAGCAAAACCTTTTCAATTCCCTCCATAGCCTTGTCGAGTGAAGCCAGATCATCGTAGTTGCCGACACGGATGTCTACTTTTATTTCTTTCAAGGTAGAGGCTTTACTTTCGTCACGCACAAGTGCGGCGATTTGGTTGGCGGATGTTTTTTTCAGTAGATTTTGGACTACTACTGTCCCTAACTTCCCGTTAGCTCCTGTTACCAAGATCATAGTTCTTCCTTTTGTTTGAATGTTACTTTGTGCCGATTTGCAAAACAATTTTGCCGCGTGTGCGCCCCATGAGGGAAAGTTGATGTGCTTTTTTTGCTTCTGTGAGCGGCAGAACCGTTTCGATGTGTATTTTCAATTTGCCTTCGTCAATCAGATGATTGATTTCGGCTAATTGCTGCGCGTTCGGCTTACAAAAGACCCGGCTTCTACGCCCAATTCGCGTGCTTTTTCTTCGGACGGAATCTGGACTGACGAAACCAGAAAGCCGCCCTTTTTCAGCGTTTGGAAGGCTCGCTCCAATGTGTCGCTGCCGATCGTATCGAAAACGACATCCACATCTTTGACGACTTCCTCAAACGGTTGCTGCGTGTAGTCAACAAATTCATCCGCACCCAAATCGCGGACAAATTTCTCGTTTCTGCCCGAAGCCGTGCCGATCGCGATCGCGCCTTTCGCTTTGGCTAGCTGAACTGCCATCGATCCGACTCCGCCCGACGCTCCGGTGATCAAGATGCTTTGCCCGCTGCCCAGATGCGCCAAATCGAACATCGCTTGCGACGCAGTCAACGCGCCGATTGGAATTGCCGCTGCCTCTTCAAAATTGATGCTTTGCGGTTTGGGCGCGATCGTGTCCACTTTGGCGATCGCATATTCGGCGTAACCCCCGGAGAGGCCCGAAAGGGTCATCCCATAAACCGCATCGCCCTGCTTAAAATTTTCAACGCCATCGCCCACCGCTTCGACAGTTCCGGCGATGTCGCCGCCCAGAATCAGCGGCAGTGTGAACCCGAACTGTTCACCCATCCCATCGCGGATTTTCCAGTCCGCCGGATTGACTGCCGCAGCATGAACTTTCACCAGAACTTCGTCTGCTTTGGGCTTTGGACGTTCGACATCGACGTAATCTAAAACGTCTTCATTGCCGTATGTGTTAATGATGATCGCTTTCATTTTTTTCCTCTGTTTTATTCAATCGGGTGACAAAATTGCTCGATCGTTCATTAGCTCGACTGACCGCCGAAAACTTCAATTCTCTGTCCATTTACTCCTCGGTCTTCTATTGGTGCGATCGACTTGATTAGTTCGCTGTGAATCCACCATCTATGACCAAAGGTTGTCCCGTAATGTAGCTGGCGGCATCAGAGCAGAGAAAAACGACAGCTTGAGCAATTTCTTCTGCCTGACCCATGCGACCCATTGGAACTATGGACGCGAAATCATCAGCCGAGCCACTGCTAAAGCGATCCATCATTGCAGTAGCAATCAATCCGGGATTGACGGCATTAATCCGAATGCCCTGTTTGGCGTAGTCGAGCGCAGCCGCTCGAGTCAGCCCCATAACCGCGTGTTTGCTGGCAATGTAGGGAGATACCCCTGGAAACGCAATTAAACCCCCCATTGACGAGTTATTCACAATCACGCCTGATCCTTGGGTAAGCATCTGTTGGATTTCATATTTCTGCACAGAAATAGCCCCCGCACATTGATGGACATCAATTTGTCAAAATCCTCAACGGATTGTTCGTGTAGCGGTTTGGTAAGAGATTCAATGCCTGCATTGTTAAACGCGCAATCGAGTTTGCCGTAGGTCGCGATCGTTTCCTGCACTAATGCTTTGACATCTGCTTCACTCGATACGTCCGATCGCACAAACAAGCACTCAGCCCCAGCATCACGAATCATAACGGCAGTTTCTTCGCCTTCAGGGTCGCGTCTACCTGAGAACACAACTTTTGCGCCAGCAGCACTCAAAGCTAGAGCAGTTGCTCTGCCAATTCCCGATGTACCTCCTGTGACTAAAGCGACTTTGTTTTCAAGGATCATGATGGTTCCCTCTGGTTCTAAAATCAGTTATCAAGCAAAGTGAAGTAGGGCTGTTGTAATTGAGTTTGAATTAAATCGACTGACCGCCAGAGACTTCAATTCTTTGAGCATTCACCCATTGGTTGTCTTTAGATAGGAGTGATGCGATCGCACCCCCGATATCGTCGGGAATACCTACGCGACCCAGTGCGGTTTGCGAGGCGAAGTATTGATTTATCTCAGAATTGTCACGAACAGCGCCACCCCCGAAATCAGTTTCTATCGCCCCAGGCGCGACGATATTCACCGCAATCCGTCGCGCTCCCAGTTCTTTTGCCATGTACTTGGTTAAAGTCTCCATCGCGCCTTTCATACTTGCATAAGCGGCATAGCCGGGGGAGATAATCCGCGTCAAACCCGTAGAAAGATTTACAATTCGCCCGCCATCGTTGATCAGCGGGAGCAGTTTCTGAGTGAGGAAGAAAACACCTTTTAGATGAATATTCATCAAGCGATCAAAGTCTTCCTCAGTCGTTTCGGCAAAAGAGGAGTGAACGCCCGTTCCAGCGTTGTTCACTAAGAAATCAAAATGCTCGGTTTGCCATTGATCGTTGAGTAATTGCTGAACTTTTCCGGCGAAACTATCAAACGTTTTAGTGTCGGCAGTATCGAGTTGCAGTGCTACGGCTTTAGCTCCAACTGCTTCGATTTCAGCGACGACTTTAGCAGATTCTTCGGCGTTGCGATGGTAAGTGACGATGACATCAACCCCTTTTTTAGCCAGATGCAAAGCGGTACTTTTGCCCAGTCCTCGGCTCGATCCGGTTACCAATGCGATTTTGGTCATTGCCTTATCCTTCTACTGTGTTGCTTGAATACGTTCATCGTATGCTTGAAGATCGGGATCTTCAATACACAGACCTCGCAGTTTATTGCCTAATCCTCCAAATAGCGCTCCGGGGTTGGAAAAAAATATTTTATAATATGTGAAAGATCAGCCCTAAAAATGATGACAGACGAACTCATTGCCGATCGATGTCGAGAACTAGCCGCCTCGATCAACCGCCACACCGATGGCAAGGGTGATGGTTTTCACCAAACGAGTATCGCGCCGTTGGGATTTAGCCGTGAGTCTTTGACTGGCAGGATGCTGCATGGAGTCAGCACCCCGATGCTGGCGATCGTAGTTCAGGGCAAAAAAGGTGCGGCGCTGGGTGAGGAAATCTATCGGTATGGTGAGGCGCAATATCTGGTCGTTTCAGTTGATCAGCCGATTACCGGATTTATTATCGAAGCGACCCCCGATCGACCCTTTTTAGGATTCAAACTGGATCTTGACCCGCGCGAACTCTGTGAGATTATTGCGGTTCAAACAAGCGCGTTGGCAAAGCCTCTCAGAATGAGAATCGCGGATAAAAAAGAAGCTTCAGTCCGAGGCTTTTTCGTCAGCACTGCCAACGTATCATTGCTCGATTGTGCGCTGCGACTGACCCGGCTATTGGATACACCCCAAGATATTCCGATCCTGGCTCCAATGATGATTCGCGAAATCTACTACCGCTTGTTAGTCGGTGAACAAAGTGAAGCCGTTCGTCAGATTGCGACATCGGGGAGCAACATGCAGCGGATCGCGACAGTCATTCAAAGCATGAAGGTGGATTTTACTAAACCGATGCGAGTTGCGGATCTCGCTGAGCAAGCCAGTATGTCGCCTTCTTCTTTCCATCACCATTTTAAGCAAGTGACCTCGATGAGTCCGCTGCAATATCAAAAGCAACTCCGACTCTTAGAAGCCCGTCGGCTCATGCTGGCAGAAAATTACAATGCGATTACGGCTGCCGATCGGGTCGGCTATGAAAGTCCATCTCAGTTCAGCCGGGAATATGCGCGGCTGTTTGGTGCGCCGCCCATTCAGGACATTGAGCGTTTAATTTCAGTTGGATAGAGTTAGCCTCAAGCAGGTTTCTGCTCACTGTTCCCTGCCGGATTCCGTGAGCAGCAAGTGCATTGCTCGGGCATCGCTGGGATTTTCGGCGAACTCAACCAGACCGTCGCTTGCCATGTCGTCAGCAAGTCGTTGTACAGCTTGCCGTGAAAAGCCCATATGCCGCGCCAATTCGCTTACCGTGACGCGCTTTTCAAGTCCGAATAACTCACTCAGTGTTTGCCACCGAGCATTGGTTATTCCCGTACCCCGCATTAGCCGTGTTCCTGATTTTTGCACCGTTGCGTTCAGACGAAGTACGGTGCGAATCAGATCGGTTAAAGCGTTCGACGCGGGCGTTTTTTTCTTATGGTAAAAAGGCACGTTTTTGTCTCCCCCAATTCGGGATTATTTGAGGGTCAAACAGTAAACTCCAGCTTGACATGGTTTTGCTACTTTTAGAAAGATGCCTCAGAAACGTCTCAAGGATTAAGTTTTAAGCTTAATGTACGATTATTTCCGAATTATATTTTGACCCCAGATAGTTTATTTGGAGTGCAACGAGCAGAAGAAGAGCGACAAGAATTAATGAGGATTCGGCTAGAAGGTAAGCACATCCGCCGTTATCTTACCGATGCTATCAAAGCCTACAATTGATCGCCATCCCGAACTCTCAGAAAATAGTCGTAAATGGCTATACATCAATGTGAGTCAGCGAGTAACTTTGGTAGTATTTGGACGCAAAGCTAAGAAAGTAGCCGAAGACTTGGGCGTAGCTCCTGATAGTTTAAGGGATGCTTTGACACCAGACGAGTTGATTATGCTTCAGGAAGTTGAAGATACAGCTATTCGGCTGATCGATATTCAGGATATGCACCCGGACAATGCAACTCAACAAAGTGCTGAAAGGTTATTGATTGAAGTGCAAACCAGAGCTTTGAAGCTTAAATAAATCATTTAGCCCTGGCAATAAACTGGGGCTTGTTTCTGACTTAAATTGACCAAAACTACTCAATCTATTAAAATTTGCTGGCAACTATAAACCAATACGGTTCACTTAACGCTTTTTTGTCATTGCGAGCGTCTTCGCGTTAGCGAAGCGATCCGTTCCCCGTAGGGGTTCCCGAAGGGTAGGAAAGCAAACAAGAGTGTTTGTTTGTCACATAATTTTTCCCACTGTACTGTCTTAAGTAAACCGTATTGAACTATAAACAGTGAAACTGTTCTAATCTTCCTGCTCTTCTTGCTCTTCTAATTGTACCGCCTTCACTTGCAACATCCCGCGCCCTATCCTTTCGAGCAATGAGGAATGAGTACACCCTAACAGAAAAGGCGTTGCTGCGGTTTCAACCGCACCAAGACGCAGGTTTGTAACGCAGATTTGACGAATATCAAATCTGGTGTTATCGAACAATTTCGCTGCGAGAGACCTTACTACTTCTGGCAGGATTTGGCGTTAATTCCGGCGGTGAGGCTTGAACACTTCCCCAATCCTTCAAAAAGCTTTTCAGCAAAACCTCTTGCTGAGTGCGAAATATTTCGACATTTTCCCCACGATTCATAATCGCAAACCATACTGTTTGTTGTTTTTTAGTGGGTAGCGCTCCGCCCAAAGCGCTAACATTATCCAAAGTACCAGATTTGATTACTGCTAATTTTGGCAGCGGTCGTTCTGAGAGTATTCCTTGATCTTTCCCAACAACAGTTAAGACATCAGCAACTGTCATGCTGTAAGGTTGAAGGTAGCGTTCTAAAGCCATAAATAACGCGCAAACAGCCCGGGGAGAAATGCGATTGTCTTCGCTCAATCCCGAACCGTTGACGAGTTGGATTTCTGCGGGAGGAACTCCCGTTGCTGCGGCTGCTTTTTGCGCGACTATTTTGGCGCCTCCGACAGTATCAGCTAGCATATCTGCCATGAGATTGTTGCTGTACTGATTCATTTTTTTGATCAGTTCGGCGAGGGGCAAAGAATAATGTTTGGCTAAGGGTACGGCGCTGGGACGTGCTGCGGAAACTTTGACAGTACCGTCAATTACTATTTGGGGTTTCGGCGTATTTGGAGGGAGTGTTTGATATTGGGCGGTGGCTTCGGGAGGCCAGATTTGATTGTTCAATGCTTGTTTGAGCAATTCTCCTGATTTGAGGGGATTTAATTCAAAATTCATGTAAAACTTATCGACAATTATCAAACTGCCAGTGACTCGCTTGATGCCTTTTTGATTTAAAGTGTTACCGAGGGCGATCGCCTCTTCCCACACAAATAACGGATCTTCGCTTCCCTGAACAATCAAATCGCCTTTTAACACGCCGTTTTTGATTTTACCGTTTGTGCCAATTAAGGTGATAAATTGATGTTCCGGCCCAAATTCTTGCAGCGCTACCAAAGATGTTGCTACTTTGGTAATGGAAGCGGCTGATAGAGGAACTGTACCTTGATGATTGGCTAGCAATGTATTGCCAGATTGCATCCAGATTCCTTGGTCTTCTTGGGCAAAACCTTGGGTTCTCAACCCGTTGAGATATTGCTGGATTTTGGTATTTGTGGCGGTTTGGGGATTGTTGACAGAGACTGTTAACGGCTGACTTGGTTTAACTGGTGGCGCGGAAGATTCGGCTACAGGAGAGGGAGTTGCAAGTTGGGGCGATTCAGTCGCGGCGCATCCGGCGATAATTGTCAGAAGGCCGATCGAACTTACAGCAGTCAAGTAGCGGTTTTTCAGCATTACCTTAATATTTTCCATCAAATTTACCCTCTGTCGGCACGCCCGATGGAAAGTTTAGCACTCTTGTAGCACGTCGGGCGAGCCTCCGGATCGGCGTTACCCGACTCTCCAACGGCTAACATTGCCTATCTTCTTGCTTCTGTGATCTTTCTTCGCGCACTGCGTCTTCTTGCTTTCGTTAAATAAATATTCTTTAAACGCTTTGGGATTTGATTTTCAGCGCCTGGGGCCTTCACCCCAGGCCGATCGCGATCGACAAATTTAAGGGTAAACTGGTTTATCCAGCTATACTTCCCATACTCCCCATACTCAGCGGCACCATTTCGCCGTGCATCGTCAGGCCTAATAACATCGGCTCATTAACTCGGATCAACTCTCCTGTAAGCGCGCAGCGCTCTTCCTGCTGTGCTGTGGCATTAATGCTAGCTCGAATATCCGATCGACAAAACATCTGACGATAGTCTCCAGACTTCTGCTGTACGTAATTCCAGAGCAAATCTCGAATCAAAGCTTGATAGCCTTGATTGCCGGCTAGCTCTTTGAGTCTCTCCTTGAGCTCTCTTTCGAGTCGAATGCTGGTGACTTCCATTTCGGTGGTTGAGGTTCTAGGTAGGGTATGCATAATTTTTCTCCGTGACGGGTGGACATATCTGTAATATCAGTGTAGTATGTTTAAAGCTAGATTTAAAGGTCTCTTACCAGTTTCTGCCTGCTGTGAAATTTCTCCCCACCTACTCCACCTATCAACTCAAGTGCGATCGCCCCAGAGGTTGCTCTGACTCGTCACGGCACGTTTTTAGGACGGGTTTGCATACCGTCATAGCGACCTCGTGGGCGGCTACAAGCCTAAATAAACCCGGTTATAGTGGATTAGGACAAAATGCAGAAATTAATTACAACGAGGTAGACCGGGATGGTCTGCCAGTGGCACAGCCACATCAAGATACGCGAAGCGGGAGGTACAGCTAAACAACTGTACCAACACAGGATGAAAATTTGCCCCTAGCAGTTTTTCTAGCCCCCGCTTTTAAGTAAGAGAAGCGGGGGCTTTTGATTGGATATTTGAGCAATTTGGAAAGGCTTGGGGAACTGGCAAAAAACCAGATTCAGCCAATGCTGGCGAAACACCCAAAATCCCAAATCCCAAATCCCAAATCCCAAATCTAAAATCCAAATGAGGAGGAGCAAGTCGTGACCGTAGTAACTGATGTATTGAGGCAATCTGTGGTGGTGTTTTCTCAAAATTACCTACCGATGAGCCGTATCAATATTAAACGGGCGATCGTACTTTTGGTAACAGGCAAGGCCCAAGCTCTGGATTTTAGCATCGGTAATGGCTGGCTAGTGCGATCGCCCAGCACCAGCATCCACGTACCCGAACAAATTCGCTTGACTTTTGGCAACAGGGAACGAGTTTGGAAAGTACCACCAGTCAATCGCCGGGAAGTGTTGCGCCGAGATGCCCATGCTTGCCAATACTGCGGCAGCAATCGCCATTTGACGTTGGATCACGTGATGCCTCGATCGAAGGGCGGGCCGCACACTTGGGACAACGTGGTGACTGCTTGCGAACGGTGCAACTCTCGTAAGGGCGATAGAACTCCCATAGAAGCTCAAATGCCTCTGCGAAGTAAGCCGAAGGCTCCCATGCACCCCACTGTTGCTTTTGCCGAAATGTTTTGGCACGAATACCAAATTGGGGAATAGGGCATGGGGCATGGGGCAAAGAGGGCAAAGAGGGCATGGGGCATGGGGCAAAGAGGGCAAAGAGGGCAAAGAGGGCATGGGGCAAAGAGGGCAAAGAGGGCATCGGTAATAGTTAGTTGTTAGTGGTTTTTCTAATAACCAATTCCCTGTTTGACCAATTCCCAATTCCCGATTCCCAATTCCCTGTTTGACCAACTCCCGATTCCCTGTTTGACCAATTCCCGATTCCCAATTCCCTCTTTGCCCCATGCCCAATTCCCAATTACAAATTTTCAATTCCAAATTTAAGGCTGTCAATATGCTGAAGTTGACTTACACTGAAACGGGCTTTAACCTGGAGCGTTTAGCTCAATCTCCCGAACAGTTAGTGGCGCTGCGAGTTGTGCTGGCTATGCGAGTTGGTCAAAGCATCAGCGTCGAACCGAGCACTGCGGCATTTTTGCTGCCCGCGAATTTGCCGGCGCTGTCTCTGTTGGAATCTGAGGCCCGCCGAGATGATACTGATTCGATCGACCTTTGTCTTGCTGATGCTGATTTTGTCGAAGTGACTCTGCGCGGTACGTGGATTGGAGGGGCGTCTGAGGGCGCCCAGGGGGTGTTTGCGACTGTTTTGGGCGATCGGGCGGAGCTCTTGTTACTCAAACTCTGGCTCGAAACTCAGGCTGCTGCCGAGGTTGTCGGGGAAGTCGGCGATTAATATCTGATGAAGAAGATAGAAGGAAGAAGGAAGAAGGACGAAGGGAAGAAGGGAAGAAGGAAATATTTTGTTCATCTCCCACTCTCCCTCTCCCACTCTCCCCATCCCCCACTCTCCTTAGGGTGTATAAATGATGTTGAAATAAATGCCGTTATCTTGCAGATTGTCGCCTTTATCGCTAATTCTCACCAAAGGAAAAGCGTAATCTACCCGCAAGCTCACCCGCTGTATCGGTTGCCAGATTACCCCCAAACCCAGACCTGCTAAAAATGTCTGATTGGTTAATTTATTAGGATTGTTGGGAACATTCCACACTGTACCCGCATCAAAAAAGGGAGCTAATTGAAGTTTGGGACTTCCCGCAGCATCCCGCTGCAAAGTAATCCGATCCTCGATGGAAACCCGGAAGCCGTTATCGCCAGAACGAACATTTTGGCGGTAGCCGCGCAAAGATTGGCCGCCGCCAATTACAAATTGTTGCGAAGGCAATAAACTATTAGCTGACAACTGCAAGTCAGACTGCAAAATTAATAAATGCTTGTCGTTCAATCGCTGTACTCGCTGCACTTGACCCAGCCAATTCAAAAATTGTCCGTCGGGGACAGAACCTTCATTTTTAGTAGCATCAAATAAGCTAGTGCCGATCGTAAATTGCGATCGCAGGGCCCAAGCACCCTGGGGGTCGCGCCGAATGTAGTCCTGTCCCAGCTTAATTGCACTCGTAGTGGTGACACCATTAGCATCAGGGCCGATGCCAAAAGGAAACGGTTCGCCGGCGAGAAAAGTTCTGCCTGTCTGATAAGTAAAACCGACAGACAAGGCAAATTCTTCGCTCGGCTTTCTCCGCAGCGGCTGGCGGTAACTAACTTCAAATAAATGTGATTTCCCCGAAATGTCAAAAGTGTTGAAAGGTGCTTGTACGATACTGTTGCGGTTCGGCGCCGCCCTCAATTGCAAAGTGCCATTCATCGCATTTAGCGGGAGGCGGTAGCTAAAATCGAACACGTCTGAATCGCCGAGCGATCGGTAATAAGCAGCCGCAAGTTCGTCGCCATTTCCTGTTATATTGCGGTGCCGCAAACTAACTCCCAATCTTTCGGAACCGACGCTGGGAGGCGAGTAATTGTCAAAGCTGAAACTAGATTGAAACGGATTAGCTTCCGAGA
>JAYUGZ010000391.1:0-4533 GCA_043767465.1 Cyanobacteriota bacterium | reverse complement strand
GCGAACCCTGCGTTCTTTTTTGCTGCCTTCAAAGTCGCGGGCCGACCCAACATCGTAGCCTCCCGTCCGCAAACGGCGGTCTAAATCGCTGGCTTCGGGAGAAGTTTTTGCAGCTTCTTCGATCGTCACTCTACCTTCAAGCACTAATTTGTAAAGATCCTGGTTGATAATTTTCATTCCCTCATAAGTATCAGTTTCCATCAACCGGAAAGCTTCATCATCAGCACCTTTCATCAAGTAATCGTGCATGGCGGGCGTATTCACTAAGATATCGTGAACTGCGACGCGGCGGTTGTCAACAGTTGGCAACAAAAGTTGGGCAACTACCGCTACTAAAGAATCGCAAATTTGAATCCGCATTGCCTGTTGTTCCTCGGGCGGGTAGAGGTTCAACAATCGGTTAATAGCATTGATGGCGCTACGAGTGTGGAGGGTTCCTAATACTAAGTGACCTGTTTGAGCTGCTTGCAATGCTGTATTGATGGTAACGCGATCGCGCATTTCCCCAATCAGAATTACATCGGGGTCTTCCCGCAAAACTGCCCGCAAAGCCTGCTGAAACTCGTGGGTGTGCAAGCCGACTTCCCGCTGGCTGACTAAGCATTTTTTAGAAGGGTGAATGAATTCGATCGGATCTTCAATTGTAACTACGTGCTTCTGTTCCATCTGGTTGAGATGGTCGATCATGGCGGCTACTGTTGTCGATTTACCCGAACCGGTAGGCCCCGTAACCAATATTAATCCCTGCGATCGCAAAATAATATTTTTGAGAACTTCGGGCAACCTCAAGGAATCGATAGTCGGTATTTCTAAACTGATCAACCGCAATACTATGGCGCCGCCGCTGAGGGAATCAAAACAGTTTAGCCGACACCGCACGAAGCCTGGGTAAAAAATTGCTGCGTCTAATTCTTTGTTAGTTGCGAACTGTTGTCGCTGTTCTGGGCTGAGAATTTCGGCTAAGTAATGTTCAAAAATTTCTGGGGTTACTTTGGGGTGGCTGGTTGCTACTTGCATCACGCCCCGAATCCGAAATCGAGGTACTTGACCGACTCGGATGTGAATGTCGGAAGCCGAGGCGGTATGGGCATCTCTGACCATTTGTTCGATCGTACTGCTGGGAGTCTCAACAGGCCGCTGCTGCTTGGCTGCGGGGGGCGCTGAGGGCGCGGGTGCAGGAGGAGGCGGGGGTGTTACGGCCAAGGGCGGCGGCGGCGGCGGTGTGCGGCGGGCTTGAGCCTCTGGTCGAACGGGTGTAGGGTTGTTTAATGGGTTCATTTTTTGGTCTCCAGTCAGTGTAGATTTATTGCGAAAAAATGCCCGATTTCTAATTTAATCGCTCGCTTGCTAATTAGGTGCTAAATGCTGAGAATATTTTACAATTAGGCTTGATGGGCGATCGAGTAATTAACAATTTCAACTCCAATGAACATCAGTCAAAAAATTGCCGACTGGCTGGAAAATCGCGCGATCGCCCCCGCCTATGCGGGTTGGCTGCTCTCGGGGATGACGGTGTTCTTTTTTGGGTCTGCGACGAATACAATGTCTGGGTGGCTGTACGCGCTCAGCGGTGGGACTTTGGCGCTGTTGGGAGTAGCGGCGGTTTTGCCGGCGAAGTCGCTCCGTTCCTTGGAAGTCCGCCGCCATCCGATCGAACCGGTCAGTGCGGGGGATAAAATTACCGTGGAATTAGAAATCGAAAATCGCGCCCGCGAACCTAAAACTCTGTTGCAAGTCCTAGATATATTGCCGTTTGTACTGGGAGAACCGATCGTCCGCCCGATCGAGGTAATAGAGCCGAAAAGTATATACAGGGATACATACTACCTGGAAGTTCGTCAGCGGGGCGTCTATCGCTGGCAAGAGGTGCACTTGAGGACGGCGGCGCCTTTAGGGTTGTTTTGGTGTCGCCGCAGTCGCCCGGTAAAAGCGGTGGCGGTTGTTTACCCGCAGATTTTGCCGTTGAGCATTTGCCCTTTGATCGATCGCATCGGTCAAGAAGACAGTCCGCAATTTTATGATCGCAGTCGATCGCAAACTGCTACCGAAGGCCTCACCCGCAACCTGAGACCTTACCGCCACGGAGACCCCACTCGCCTGATTCACTGGCGCACCAGCGCCCGCTACGGAGAACTGCGGGTGAGAGAGTTAGAAGTTGCAGCAGGCGGTCAAGAAATTATTATTGCTCTCGACAGCGCTGCTTTGTGGGAAGCAGAGGAATTTGAACGAGCCGTGACAGTAGCTGCGTCTCTTTACTTCTATGCTAGCAAGCGTCTGTTAAACGTCAAACTTTGGACAGCAGGAACCGGACTTGTCTCGGGGAACCGGGTAGTTTTGGAAACTTTGGCGGCGGTTAATGCTGCCGAAGATGCGATCGATAGTCGATCGCAACTGCCGATAATTTGGCTGACTCAAAACTCTGCAAGTTTAAGCACTCTTACCCAAGGTAGTCGTTGGGTACTCTGGCCGTTGGCCTCTGCTGAAATAGGCGAAAAAATGTTAGTAAAACACGATTTACCGGGCTTGCAAATTCGCTCGGATCGACCTTTAGAACTTCAGTTACAAGATGCTCTAGAAAGAACACCGGGCGGTTGAAACCGCGTGTATACAAACAAAACCCACTCCAAGTGGGTTGAAAAATTGGCGATTCAAATTACGTTATTTTATTCAGTCCGCTTGGAGTGGACTTGGTTTTGTAGACGCGGTTTCAACCCTACGTCCTGTCTTTTGAAAATTCACATAAATAACACATTCGGGGCAGACAATCTTAGTCAGCCCCACAAGATTTTAATTGTAGAGAGATAGTTTAATTGAAATGCCGATCGCACTCATTGTCTGAAATTAAAATGTCAATCCCGGTTAATCAGTAGTATCAGGAATAGTTTCGACTACATACTCCGGTACATACTCAGCAATTTTATCAGGTCGATTCTCTGGCAATTTTTCGGGCAATTTATAGGGCAAATTTTCCGGTGGATGTTCCAGCCTCACCCGCCGGATTGGGAGATTTGCAATCAATGCTGTGGCCCGCTGATCGCTAGCTAGCGAGAACTCCGACTCGGTAGTATCGATTTCCACATAGCGAGACACCACCTCTAGAATTTCTCGGCGCATCGACTCAACCATTTCTGGGCTGAGCTCTGAGCGATCGTGGGCTAGAACCAGTTTGAGGCGGCGTTTTACATCGTCGCGGCTGTTGTCAGGGGTGCGCGGGAAAAGTCGTTCGAGAAGTGTGTACAGCATGGGTAGATCTGGTTTGTCAAGGGTTGGGCATAGAAAAAGTCAGTCGATGTTAGATTTTAGATCTGAGATTTTAGATTGGGGAATCACTCATTCCTTAACGGTTTAGAGTTCTCCTACTGTTTCATTTTTTTCGGCAACTCGTATCACTTAGGGAAAATCTCGGGTAGTTTTTGTGATGCAGTGGCTGCTGTTAAATGCCGATCGCCAATATTGCAGCACATCACATAATTTTAGTATTTAAGAACTTGCGGAGGCGAGTGAAAAAGTTTTCTCGACGGGGAGTTAGATCTAGAAATTCAACTTTTTCGCCTTCTAAGCGGCGGGCAATATTGTCGAAGGCAGTTCCAGCTAAAGAGGCCGTTTCCGACAATACTAATGGTTCGCCTCGGTTGGTGGAAACGATGACGCGCTCGTCGTCGGGAACAACGCCTAACAGCGGAATGGCGAGGATTTCCCGCACGTCTTGCACCGACATCATATCATTTGCCAGCACCATTGCAGGCCTGATCCGGTTGACGATTAGCTGAATTTTCTTGACGTTGTTGGCTTCCAGCAGGCCGATTACTCGATCGGCATCACGGACAGCAGCGATTTCTGGAGTGGTGACAATGATGCCTTCTTGCGCCGGGGCGATCGCATTTTGAAAACCCTGTTCAATTCCAGCCGGAGAGTCGATCAAAATATAGTCGTATTTTGCTCCCAACATCCCCACAAGCTGCTTCATTTGCTCGGCACTGATGGCATCCTTCATCCGAGTTTGGGCAGCCGGTAACAGCACCAAACGCGGCTGCCGCTTATCTTTCACCAAAGCTTGCTCTAACCGGCACTCTCCGGCGAGAACTTCTAATGCCGTGTAAACAATCCGGTTTTCTAAGCCCAGCAGCAAGTCTAAATTTCTCAGACCGAAATCGGCATCAATTACGGCAACATTGCGCCCCCGCTTAGCTAAAGCCATGCCCAGATTGGCCGTGGACGTGGTTTTTCCCACTCCGCCTTTCCCTGATGTAACAACAATAATGCGAGCCATAAGCGATTTTAGATTTATTAGTCAGTTGTCAGTTGTCAGTTGTCAGTTGTCAGTTGTTAGTTGTTAGTTGTTAGTTGTTATTTGTTATTTGTTATTTGTTATTTGTTATTGGTTATTTGTCATTTGTCATTTGTTATTGGAAATTAAGAATTGGAAATTGGGAATTCGTAACCAATAACCAATAACCAATAACCAATAACCAATAACCAATAACCAATAACCAATAACCAATAACCAATAACCAATAACCAATAACCAATAAC
>JAYUGZ010000390.1:0-4536 GCA_043767465.1 Cyanobacteriota bacterium | reverse complement strand
TCACCATCGTGCTTTTCCCCGCGCCGTTGGGCCCGAACACACCCGTTAATTGTCCGGGATCTAACTGAAAATTCACGCCCGAAAGGGCCGAAATTCCTCGATAATTGACCGCCAAGTCTTGAACTTCTAACATAATTTAAGTTTTTGAGAACGATTCTTGTTTGCAGCTACTAGAATAGAATAACTCGAAAAACCAATAACGATTATCGTTTCTAAAGCAAAATGTTAAACAAATTGTCTGGAAAAACCCGCAGGTTGTGCGGTGTGGCTGTTTTGGCTATGGGCTTGGGATTAGTTGGATGCGGTGGAGGACAGAAGGCCAGCACTCCGGCGCCAGAGAGCCCGGCCGCGACTCAAACTCAAGCCAGCCCTGTCGCCAGCTTGCCCAAAGTCGTCGCCACGACTGGTGTTATTTGCGACATCACTAAAGAAATTGCCCAAAGTTCGATCGACACCACCTGTCTGATTAAGCCCGGAGAAGACCCCCACGCCTATCAAACCAAGCCGGAAGACCGGAAAGCGATTGAAACAGCAAATCTGATTTTATACGCTGGTTACGAACACGAACCCAGCATCATTAAACTCATTAAATCCAGTACCAATTCCGCCCCTAAAATTGCAGTACACGAACTCGCCGTTCCCAAACCGCTGATGGGCGAACACGAACACGAAGAAAAAGCGGAAAATAAACCCCACGCAGCAGGCGAAAAAGTTGCCGATCCTCACGTTTGGCACAACCCTAAAAATGGCATCCGTATGGTAGAAACTATTCGCGATGAATTGAAAAAAATTGCTCCCAACAATGCCGAACTTTATACCAGCAATGCCGCTAAATTAACAGGTGACTTGCAAAAATTAGATACTTGGATTAAAGCTCAAATTGCGACAATTCCGGCGGATAAACGCAAGTTAGTCACCACTCACGATGCTCTGAGTTACTATGCCGAAGCTTACGGTTTGGAGGTAGCTGGAGCTTTGCAGGGCGTGACCACAGAGGAACAGCCCACAGCAGCAAGAATAGCCGAATTGTCATCAGAAATTAAGACCGCAGGAGTGCCGACAATTTTTGCGGAAACGACGACTAATCCGAAGTTAATGGAGACTGTGGCGAGGGAGGCAAATGTCAAAATTTCGGACAAGGAACTTTACAGCGACGAGTTGGGTGGCCCTGGTACTGGTGCTGATACCTATGAAGGGATGCTGAAAACTAATACTTGCGCGATTGTTTCTGGTCTCGGCGGCAATTGTACTCCGTTTGCACCTGAAGCAAGCACAACTCCCAAACCATAGTGATTGTAGGGTGCGTCAGAAACAGAATATTTTCTGACATTGCTGGTGATTTCGCCTGACGCACCCTACGGTTAAGCTATATTTGCTGCGATTTCTTTAAGGTGAATTTTCCTCATCGGTACTGGGGGGTTTCTGCCCAATTCCCAATTGCTTTTTAGAGGATTTTAAGTCTTTCCAAAGCGCTTTAATATCTTTATAGGCTTTCTCAGCAGTAATTTTGCCGCCAGTTTCTAGGGAGCAAATATATGTTATTTTCTGAGCAAACTCCTGTAAATTAGCATTAAACGCCAAGTTTTCTGGCGTGAAATCACCATAGTAGCGATGGCGAGGGTGTAAAAAATCTTCTCTTTCTCTCATTGCCCCTTCCTAATTTAAGTTTTGGTTCTGTTTCTGCTGTTAATCGCACTATTTGTACTTAGTATCGCGACGCTAACTTGCTTTTATTGTATTACGCAATTAGTAATTGTGCTTTTTCGCTCTGTACTTAGCCTAATACAACTTTAACCTAAAGTTACCTAGATTTTAACTTTTCTTTAACCTAAATGCAGAAAATTGGGAGATACGCTGTTCGCATCTCCCTTTAGGTATATTTTACGGTTGTTTCTTAACCTTTTCTGAAGCCGAATATTTATTTGTGGCACTCGCAGCCGGTGTGGCCGCAGCCGCTGCCGTTGGGGTGTCCGGTGGCGCAAGCAGTCGAACAGTATTGTTGACCATTTTTTTGGATGGCTTCAGTGAGGCTGACAGCGCACAAGCATGAGGGACAGGCGCATTTTGTTTGGGTTGCAGTAGTCATTTGGCATTCTCCTGATGGGTTTATGTTTCTATACATACATCTGAACATATATTCAGATGTATGTCAAGGGAATGTAAAAAATCTGTAACAAAAGGTGGGCAAATAGCGCTAATATGAAAATGAGAATTAAAACCAGCCTGGAAAAGATGTCACCGAAGTCTGCTGTAAACGGAGCGATAAGTCAGCCTCACCAACAGAACGATACACCAACGTGCGATCGACCGCATCTAGTTGACAGTTCGCGAGCCGGCGACATCCAAACACAAGTTCTCAACACGGCAAAAGCTCAGCGGATGGCAGAGTTTTTCAGTCTTTTGGGAGATCCGAATCGGCTGCGGCTGGTGTCTGTGTTGGCAAAACAAGAATTGTGCGTGTGCGATTTGGCGGCGACTTTGGGAATGAGCGAATCGGCTGTATCGCACCAGTTGCGGGCGATGCGGGCGATGCGGTTGGTAAGTTACCGCAAGGTTGGGAGACAGGTTTTTTATAGTTTACTCGATCGGCACGTTTTAGAACTTTACCAAGCAGTCGCCGAACACTTAGACGAAGAATCTTAATGAGTCAGTTGTCACTTGGTAGGGGCGGTGCCCCCGTGCCCGCCCTCTTGGTAGGGGCGGTGCCCCCGTGCCCGCCCTCTTAGTTGTCATTGGCAATTTCTGTATGCGCGGATTCTGTAGGGGCGAGTTCACCGATATCCATGACGCACATCCAAAATATTTGTAAACTCGCCCTCCCCAAGCAAAGATTCATGCAAGCGATTATGTGTAAATCAGCCCCGACTGCAAACCAGGGCTTATCCTCAAATTAGGCTTCGAGAACAGTGTGACCGGAAGCAACCACAGCTTGTTTAATTGACTCTTCCGAGGCTTTAGCTTCCACAGTCACAGTCTTGGCTGCTAAATCTACATCAATCTTAGCTTCGGGTTCAACAGTTTGGATGGCTTTGGTAATTGTATCACCGCAGCCGGAACAGACGATGGAGGGAACATGAAGTTTGAGTGCCATAATTAAGCGATATCTTGTAGATGACAGGATTGATTCTGCTTTTATTTTAATCAAATTTTGGTTTGCTCTCATAATATTTCTTAAAAGTTTAGCTGCGGGTAGAGACTTCGGCATTGCCTTTCGCCGTGTCAGCCGCGCGCTTTCCGACAATCCGGCAGGGGTTTAAACCCCTGCCTCACAGAAGACAGTCGGTTAAAACCGACTGTAGAGTCTGACGTTAAAGATTATACATTTCAGTCCTCTTTGAGAGGACTTTCGCTTTGAGACAGGGGTTTTCAACCCCTGTCGGACTCTCGGATTTACAGAGAACACTGGTACTAGGTTGCCTATTAATTTGACACGCTTTGGACAAAGCCTAATTCCCTACAAATATCACCTGACACTTAATACCTTTGAAGGTAAATTAGCCTCCGGTACCAACCGCCCGACGGCCGCCGCCACAGGCCGCAAACTTGCAACTAAATCAATCATATCCGGCAAAGAAAGAGCTTGCCGCGCGTCAGAAACAGATTTTTCTGGTTGCGGGTGACACTCAACAATTAACCCGTCAGCGCCGCAAGCAACCGCTGCTTTGGCTAGAGGTGCGACTAATTCCCGCTTGCCGGCGGCGTGAGAAGGATCTACAATTACTGGCAAATGAGTTAACTGTTTCAAGGCTACGACTGTACCCAAATCTAAGACGTTGCGGGTGTAATTGTCGAAGCTGCGGATGCCTCTTTCGCACATCACTACATTCGGGTTTCCGTGGCTGAGAATGTATTCGGCGGCCATCACAAATTCTTCGATGGTGGCTGACAAACCGCGTTTTAGTAAGACTGGTTTTCCGGCTTGACCGATCGCCTTTAGCAACTCGAAATTTTGCATATTGCGACTGCCTACTTGCAGCATATCAGCATAGGCGACAACCGGTGCGATTTGGGCGATCGACATTACCTCTGTCACCACGGGTAAACCGTAACTGCGGCTGACATCCGCTAAAATTTCCAGTCCCTCAATTCCCATCCCTTGGAAAGCATAGGGAGAAGTGCGGGGTTTGTAGACTCCCCCGCGCAAAGCTTGTACCGATGCGGCCGAGAGTTGGCGGGCGACTGTCTCCATTTGTTCGGAACTTTCCACGGTACAGGGCCCACCGACGATTAATAATTCTGTGCCGCCGACTGAGACGGTTTCGGATAGTTTGACAATAGTCTGGTGTTCGGGATGAGATTTGGTTGCGAGTTTGGCTTCTAACATGAGGGAATTCTCCTGAAAAATCGAGTGATTGGTTGACAATAAAAAACCCGGAACCTTTAAGGAGTTCCGGGTTGGCGCGAAAAGACAGCACGACAATTTACCCAGAACTCCTGCGGGGCCAAAAATAAAAGCCGTAATACCAGTTACTGAATAATGTCATTGCTGTTGGCGCTTGTGCTTGATTGGTGGTTGGGAGCAAGAAGTAGCAAAAA
>JAYUGZ010000389.1:0-11336 GCA_043767465.1 Cyanobacteriota bacterium | reverse complement strand
GCTAAGGGCGAAAAAGTTAAAGAAGCTCTGAATGCCGGTGCCGATATTGCTGGTTCTGAAGAGTTGATCGAAGAAATTCAGAAAGGCATGATGGACTTTGATTGCCTGATTGCTACCCCCGATGTGATGCCGTTGGTGGCAAAATTGGGTCGGTTGCTTGGCCCTCGCGGTTTGATGCCTTCTCCGAAAGGCGGCACGGTGACAACTGACATTGCTCGCGCGATCAACGAGTTCAAAGGTGGTAAACTAGAATTCCGTGCCGATCGCACAGGCATCGTTCATGTTATGTTTGGCAAGGCAGCTTTCTCAGCGGAAGATTTGCTCGTCAACCTTCATGCTTTGCAAGAAACTGTTGACCGCAACCGCCCTTCTGGTGCGAAAGGTCGCTACTGGCGCAGTTTGTACGTATCCGCAACCATGGGCCCATCGATCGAAGTCGATATCAGTGTCCTGCGCGATACGAAAATTGATGCTGGTTAGAAGGTATTGAGCATTCGGCAGAAGGTAAAAGACAGCTTCGGCTGTCTGTGTAAATCTCTCACGAGATTTACATCATACCCTTGCTAATGTCTGCCGGATGGTGATAGCCTAATCGAAAATCCATAAGCTGAAGACCGCAGGTGCCGAGCGCTTAATTTCCTGCCGAGGCTGAAGAAATAAAAACTCAAGAAAATCAATTAAAAAGTTCGATCTTTTAATTCCTAATTCTTAATTTTTAATTCTCTGCCCCGGCTCTAAGGTTGGGGTTTTTGATTGGCAGTTTGAGATCCTAAAAGGAGGTGAAATTAGTATGGGCAAAAGTTTAGCAGTAAAGAATGAGATTATTGCAGGTCTCAAGCAAACCTTGAGCGAATCTCAACTGGTAATCGCGATCGACTACACAGGCTTAACAGTTGCTGAAATCACAGATTTGCGACGGCGTTTGCGTCCGAAAGGCAGCACTTGCCAAGTGGCAAAAAACACGCTGATGCACATTGCTGTTCAAGGCAATGAGACATGGCAGCCGATGCAGGAATTGTTGACTGGTACGTCGGCATTCATGTTCGTGCAAGAAGATATTGGCGGCGCGATTAAAGCTTACCAAGAATTCCAAAAAGCTTCCAAGAAGAGTACACTTCGCGGCGGCGTGATGGAAGGACGGGTATTGAGAGAAGCTGATGTTAAAGCATTAGCAGATCTACCGTCGAAGGAACAACTCATGGCTCAAATTGCTGGCGCTCTCAACGGTGTCGCAACCAAGTTGGCTGTGGGTATCAATCAAGTTCCTACTTCGATCGCACGTGGTCTCAAAGCTTATGCTGAAAAAGACGGCGGTTCAGTAGAAGTAGAAGCAGAAACAAAAGTAGAACCTGAAGCAGAAGCACAAGCAGAAGCAGAAAGCGTATCTGCTTAGTCATTAGTCATCAATCATCAGTCATTAGTCATTAGTGTTGAGCGACAGACTAAAGACTGGAGACGAGAAACTAATGATAAATCAGCAATCGAAAATCCAAAATCCAAAATCTAAAATCGAATTAGGAGTTCAACAAATGTCTACAGCAACCGATCAAATCTTGGAACAGCTTAAGTCTTTGACTTTGCTCGAAGCTTCTGAATTGGTCAAGCAAATTGAAGATGCTTTTGGCGTCAGCGCTGCTGCTCCTGTAGGCGGCATGATGATGATGGGCGGCGCTGCTGCTCCTGCTGAAGAAGTAGAAGTACAAACTGAGTTCAGCGTCATTCTTGAAGAATTTCCTGCTGACAAGAAAATCGCAATTCTGAAAGAAGTCCGCGCAATTACCGGTCTGGGCCTGAAGGAAGCCAAAGACTTGGTAGAAGCCGCACCTAAGGCAGTTAAGGAAGCTATTGCTAAGGAAGCTGCTGAAGAACTGAAGAAACAGCTTGAAGCTGTGGGCGCAAAGATTTCTATCAAGTAGTCATAGACTGTAGCCGATAGGTTTTTACCTGTCGCTATTTGACCTCAGTTTGCTGTGCAGACTGAGGTTTTTTTGGGTTGGTGCGTATACTCGGCGGTTGAAACCGCGTCTATACAGACAAAACCCGCCTCCGCGGGTTCAAGATTCGGCGGTTGAAACCGCCGTCTAATCTTCGTTTGTGTAGACGCGGTTGAAACCGCCGTCTAATCTTCGTTCGTGTAGACGCGGTTTCAACCATCTGCATCTGCGATTAAAACTCCGCCTCCATCTGCCGCACGACTGTTAAAGCAGAATAGGAAACACCGGCAGTTCCTTCTCCGGGATGGGTGGAATCGCCGACTAACCAGAGGTTTTGAATTGGCGTGCGGTTGGCAAATCCGAAGGGGCCGAAGTTTGGTACTCGCTGGCCAATGCCGCCGACAACTCCTTTATCCCGCGCCGTGTAGCGGGCAAAGGTGCGAGGCGTGGCTGATTCTTGGTGTACAATTTTTTCGGGTGTTAAATCGAAATATTCGCTCAAACGTGCGATCGCCCCTTCAGTATATTTTTGCTTCAATCCTTCATAATCAACACAATTCCACCACATTCGAGTATCAGTAAAAGAGGAAGCGATAATTGTCGCCATTCCCTGCGGTGCTCGGCCGTCGCCCGCATGGCTGACGGAAACAAATAACGAATTATTCTCCCCAATCTCGCCGTCGTAGTCGTAGAGAAACTGAAGATGCGGCGGACAATTTTCCGGAATTGCGCTTTCATGGACTCCCAAATATATCACAAATGCGCCGGATGCGGGCGGCAATTTATCGACTCGATGTTTGTAGCCTGCCATTTGATTTGGCAGTTGGTTTGTTGTCTCGGAATTATCTGTTAAAGTTTCTAAAACAGGCTCGCTTGACATCAATTTTACTAGATTTTGGGCTGTCACGTTGGCAACAATACGATCGCCAGTTTCCGTCCAAACTTCGCCTGTTTTTTGATTGCGAATCACTGTACCGGTGGCTTTACCGTTAGTGGTGACAATACTTTCGACTGTATGCCGCAACAAAACTTTGCCGCCGTAAAGCTCGATCGCACTTACGAGGCGATCGCTCAACACCTGCATACTTCCCTGTAAATGATACAATCCCAGCGGCGCTTGGCTTACTCCCAAAGCCGTCGCCGCATAAAGCAGCGCCGTTTCTTCAGTATCAACTTGAGAATAGAGTTTTAACTGCAAATCCAGAAAAGTTTTCAAGCGCAAATTGTCGCCCAATCCGCACAGCCGCAAAGCATCTCCCACCGTCATAAAAGTGAAAGGCAAAGTAATTAAAGTATCGGGGCGAACTGCTTGAATTAATTGCCAGAAATCCCAGAAATTTCTGGGCGGCAAAACCGGATCGCGCCCTTGAAAGTTCCAGCTAGCTTGGAATAATGTAGACAATAATTGCCAAAAAGGTTCGCTTCCGGGGAATTGTTGCTGTCTTTCTGACTGCCATTTTTGCGGATCTCGCCAAACGCTAATCGGTGTCGTTTCTCCTGGTAAAAATACCGCACAAGCTGGATCGCAGGGTGTGGCGGGGGGAAGTTCTATTTCTAATTCTGAGAAAATTCGGTGGTGAATCCCTCCGGGTTCCAATCCTGCAACCTGCGTGGCGCCGACATCGAAGGTAAAGCCTTTGCGTTTGAAGGTGGAAGCGCATCCTCCAGGGACGATCGCCTGATCTAAGACTAGCACTTTGTATCCTCTGCGGGCGAGCAGGGCTGCTGCTGTCAGCCCGCCGATGCCGGCGCCAATTACCGTGACGCGGCCCTTTGTGTCTGCTGGACTGGATTTGAGCTCAGGAGTGCGATCGCTGATCATAATTTATTTATTGTAATATTTCTTAATATTATGCTCATATTTAGCAAGAAAAAGCTTCTCCAGTTACAGCCACACTCCGGCCGGGACTTAAGTCCCGGCCTCAAAGTGAAAGTCCTCTGAAGAGGACTGAAGAACTGATTAGTTGCATGGAAGACGACTCTTGCATACAACGAAAGAACTCCTGAGTCCTCTTCAGAGGACTTCTGCTATTAGCCAGGGACTTAAGTCCTTGGCGGTCTTTTGGGCCCGAGTTGAGATTAATGGACGCGACGCACCCTGTCCCTAGCGACAGCTAAACTTTTAAGAAATGGTATTAGAATCAGAGACGGCGCCACTTATTTAGATAAGCTTCGCCAATCCCAGCCACAGCTTGCATTTGAACTAGCTGTTCCCGTAAAGCTTTGATTGTTTTTAGCTGTTCTTGAGACTGTTGCTGCAAAGCCTCGTAATTTTGCTGTTTCGCAGCACTTTGGCTCAATTGATCTTTGAGAGAGTGGAACTCGGTCAGTTGAACTTGCAAGTTGCCGATCGCACTTTCTTTTTCGGCGAATTGATGCTGCAAAGATTCCAAATCGCTCGACTTGGAGGCTAATTGCTGCTGCAATTCGTTGGCCCAATGTTCTTTCTCGCCGAATTGATGCTGCACAGACTCTAAATCGCTCGACTTGGAGGCTAGTTGCTGCTGTAATTCGTTGGCCGAATGTTCTTTGTCTGCGAACTGCTGCTGTAAAGTTTCGTAACTTGACTTCGCTACAGTTGACTGCAATTGGCTGGCGATATTTTGCTTTTCGGCGGCTAATTGCTGCTGTAATTCGGCGATCGCACTTTCCCGTTCACTCAACTGCTGCTGTAAAGTTTCGTAACTTGCTTGCAGGGGATTTGGCTGTACAGCCGAGTCCAATAGAGTTTCTGCCGTTATAGCGTGATTAATGTCGCTTTCTTCGGCTGTTTCCCCTGGCAACTGGGCGGTCTCGACGGCAGTTTCTTCACCTTTTTTCCAAGTGACACTAACCTCACTCTTGTCGGTAGAAATAGCCAGATTGCCTTTTGCCAAGCGTTCTAGGAGTTCCGACCTTGATATTCCGAGTTTTCGAGCGATCGCATTCAACCGATCGGCACTAAAAGGAGTCAGCGAAAGTCCGATTTTGACTTTGCTGTCTGGAGTTGAACTAACTACATTGCGATTTTTTTTGACCATTGGCATTTTCCTCATGCCAACCTACACTTATTAGTATAGTGGCTGAAGCTTCTATTAAAATCATTTTTTGTTACTTACCAATTGTGCCAGCTTCTGTTCCCAATCTAACAAAAATTCGTGAATATAGTCGCTTAGTCGATTCCTCGCCGCAGAACCGCTTAAACATTCCGCGGGCCTGGTCTTTTTCGGCACGGTACCGCAGATGGCGCAGTTGAGCTGGTAAAATATTATCTAACTTTGCGCTATCTGTCACGGGTTCGGCGCGATCGACTAAATCCAAATCAGCAGCCAAATAGTCTTTGAATTGTGCGAAAACCCGAATCTCCACAACTTGCGTTTCCTTGGGGCGACTCCACAGCAACGCCGGCTTGGAAAAACTGCTGCGCTGAAAGAGTGAAAATCGCCAGTCCAAGAGAGGTGCGGTTGATGAGTTTACAAAATTTGGGCGATCGGTCGAGTATACTTAGCCTGGTAGTCAGCGTCACAGTCAAACAGAGGCTGCGTATCCACAGCAATTAAATAGCCGGGGATCTTTCTAAATTATCGCATTAGTTGATCGGCAGTGCGATCGCAAATTGGGCCCCCTCACCCAACACAGAAGAGCAAGTCAAACTACCGCCATGTATTTCTTCCACTATCTGGCGGCTAATAGACAAACCCAACCCCGTCCCTTGACCGACTAATTTTGTAGTAAACAGGTGGTCAAAAATCTGCGCTTTTACATCCTCTGAAATCCCCTTACCGTTATCTTTAATTTTAACGACAACACTTTCTGCGTCTTCAGTTAATTCTGTAGTAATAGTAATCGTATTAGGATCAGCTTCAATTTCATCGTAACTGCGTCCGTAACTGCACTCATTTACAGCATCGATCGCATTTGAAAGCAGATTCATAAACACCTGATTTAGTTGTCCCAAATAGCATTTTACCGGGGGAATATTACCATATTTCTTGATAACTTTAATTTCGGGACGAGTATCTTGAGCTTTCAGGCGGTGCTGCAAAATCATCAGCGTGCTGTCGATGCCGTCGCAGATGTTAGCCGAGACTTTCACAGCCGTATCGGCGCGGGAGAAGGTGCGGAGGGAAGTGCTGATGTTGCGCAGGCGATCGCATCCCATCTCCATAGATGATAACATCTTTGCTGTATCGTGCAACACATATTCTAAATCAACGTCTGCGGCGTGAAGTTCAATATCTTTCCCCGGATTCGGACATTGTTGCTGATAAAGCTGCAAATGGTCAATGATGTCTTTGAGCGCCAAATTCAACTCCTTGATATTGCCATAAATAAAACCCACTGGATTGTTGATTTCGTGAGCCACACCAGCGACTAAATTGCCCAAAGCCGACATTTTTTCGCTCTGGATTAACTGAAGTTGCGATTGCTTGACTTGTGTCAAAGCAGCAGTTAGTTCCGCCGTGCGCGAGGCTACCCGCTGTTCTAATTCTTTATTCAAATTACGCAGTTTTATATGAGTATTAATACGGGCCAAAACCTCCGTTTCTTCAAAAGGTTTTGTGATATAATCAACAGCACCGAGTTGAAATCCTTTAATCTTATCTGCTGTATCCGACAAAGCCGTCATAAAAATCACAGGAATATCCTTGGTAGCTGGCGAAGCTTTGAGGCGGCGGCAGGTTTCAAACCCGTTAATTCCCGGCATCATCACATCAAGTAAAATTAAACTCGGCAGTGTATACTGAACTTGCTTGAGAGCTCGTTCGCCGTCAATGGCGATCGCAACTTCATAGCCCGCATCCGTCAACGCCTCGGAGATGACATCCAGATTAGCGGGCGTATCGTCTACCACTAAAATCAACTCAGCTTCTGACATAAATATTTTCCCCTGTTAGTTCATATACTGCTTGAGCAAGTCTTCGATTTTATCAGATTGAAAGCTCTTTGCTAATTGCAGAATTGGCTGCACAAATTGAGTATAACTCTTGTCGAGTTGTGCGATGCGCTTAGCTTCTTCCGTCAGTTTTTTCAAGCGGCCCTGCTGGGCTAATTTCAGCAACAAAACTAAATCTTCGGGTGCCGGAACCGCCATTTCTGAAGTTGGCAGAGGTGAATTAGCTCTAGGTTTCGCTGTTAATTGTTCCCCAGCAGTTTCATTTGAGGCTGTCTCCTGGTACTTCCATTTAATTTGCAAATGCTTTTGCACGATCGCAAATAATTCCTCAAGCTGCACAGGCTTAGGCAAAAAATCATCGCCTCCAGCATCCAAACTTTTTTGCCTGTCCATCTCATAAACAGATGCTGATGAGACGACAGTAGGCAAGTGTTTTAATGATTCAGAAATCCGCAACTGCCGCAGCATTTCAAAGCCGTCCATCACCGGCATCGACAAGTCAGCAATGATTAAATCTGGCTGGATTTGAGCTGCTTTCGCTAAGCCATCCTCGCCATTTTCAGCTTCGACGACTGCAAAACCAATTGGTTCCAGGAGGCTAACAATCACGGAACGGTTCTGCCAGTTGTCATCGACGATCAGAATAGTTTTCTGAGTTCCCTGATAGCCCACAATCTGCTTCCCAGTAGCGGCTGCGGCTGCATTTACCCAGTCAGCAGCTAAGGGAAAATCGACTGTAAAAGCGAAGGTACTGCCGACGCCCAAATGACTTTCAACTTCTATTTTACTGCTCATTAAATTGACAATTTTGGTGCTAATTGCCAGCCCTAGTCCGGTGCCTTCTGTTTGGCGACTGGTATCTCCTACTTGCTCAAAAGGTGTAAAGATTTTTGACAGCGAATCGGGAGTCATACCGACGCCTGTATCTTGTATTTGGAAGCGAATCAGTCGATGTTGGATTTGGGATTTGGGATTTGGGATTGCCGATTGAGACTGCGGCGAAAACTCAGATTTTATTCCTTCGATTTTGAAGGTTACGCTGCCTTTATCTGTAAATTTGACTGCATTTCCCAGTAAGTTAATTAATACCTGACGCAAGCGCTTTTCATCGGCTTCAATGCCTTCGGGAAGTTCAGCGTCTGGAAGATAAATCAAGTCAATTTGCTTTTGTTCTGTGCGGATGCGAACAATTTCAACAATGCTTTGCAAGAAAGATGGAAAATGAAAAGCTTTCCGATGTAAATCTAATTTGCCTGCTTCGATTTTGGAGAGGTCGAGAATGTCATTAATCAGCGTCAAAAGATGGGAGCCGCACTGGTAAATAATGTTCACACCCTTGCGCTCTTTTTCTCCCCAAGATTGGGAACGGTTCATGATTTGAGCGTAGCCCAAAATCCCGTTGAGGGGAGTGCGGAGTTCGTGGCTCATATTGGCGAGAAAGTCGCTTTTGGATTGGTTGGCATTGTCAGCCGCTTGTTTAGCTTCTTGCAGTTGGGCCGTGCGTTCTTCTACTCGCTGTTCTAACTCGTTATTAAGTTTTTTGAGGGTAGATTCTGCCTGTTTATTTTCGTTAATTACCGCCGATAAAATGAAGGTGGTAACGGCGACAACACCGATAAAAGATTGCAGCAGAAACAGCGATTCGTTGAGGGAAGGCCTGACAAAGGAACCCAAACCGTGGGATGTTCCAAAAACTGCGATCGCCGAAACAATCAGCACCAGCAAAGTCGATTCCCGCGCACTGAATCGAAATGCCGACCAAATCAGCAGCGGAATCATCATGTATTCGACGGGATACTTTTGCCAAAAGGCGATTTTGCTGATCGCAACCAGAAACAGCAGCAAAAGTCCAAATTCTGCAATCTGGGGAGGCCGAAGTCTTTCGGACTGCTTGGGTTGCTGAGCCCAAGCTAAAATTGCTGGCGTCACAATCAGCGTACCAGCAATGGTTGAGGTCAACCAAGTGCGCCAAACTTCTGGGTAATCACTCCAGGGGTTAACTCCTCGCTGACATAGCAGAGTAGTGACGAGCGTGCTGTTGATAATAGGCGTGGGTATTTGCAGCAGTAAAAATCGGAAAACATCCTGCGACCTAGCCAGTAAATTTTGTTTTATAAAGTGATTAATCAGGAAGCTTGCTGCTAGCGGATCGGCAATATTACAGACACCAAGGAGACAGGATGTTAGGAAGTCATTCTGATAAATTATAAAGCTATTCACTACATCTGCGAACAATAAAGCAGGTAAAATGCGCGGGCCTAGCAGTAAAAAAGCAGCCAAAAAAAGGCCTGCCGACGGCCAAATTGCTGATATGCCATTTTGGAAGGATAGCAATAGAGATATTTTGGCAAGACTCAAGTGCATCGCAATCACTATTAATGATGCTATCAGGATCTTTTTTTTCGGCAGAAATGGGAACCTCTCCTTTGCTGTGTTTTTTTTTCTAGCTGTCCTAGTATTTTTTTCATTAAAGTCAAAATTTAAACAATATGAAATTAGACTACTCCAGATTTAGGTTAGTTGGCGGTGATGCCGATCGCACTTCTGGTAAAATCAAGATATTCCATCTCCGTGCAATTACTGACTAGCCATTTGTCTATGACTTTCCAATTAAGCGTCAAAGCCAAAGCATTAATCCCGAAAGCCCGAATTGTCAGCTTAGCCGCCTGGGAAAATTCGCACTCTCCCGCAGAAATCCAACTGTTTCAGGCTGCTGACGACGCGGGCCGCTATCTCGCCGATGAAGATTTGCAACAACTTCATTCATCGCAACTAATATCTGTTAATATTTTCCAGTTCCTGCGCAACAATTTGCGGCCGTAATATTCTCCCGCATAAAACCCTAAATGATTGGAAATTGGACGTTCCTGCACGGGCATTTTATTGTGAATCGGAGCATTGAACAGTTATATCGATCGCTTTGATGTTAGCAACGGACTTCTAGGGCGTTCCACAACTACCGATCTTTTTAGTGGGGTGGGCACGCGAGCCAGCAGCTAAAATACTCAAATCGCCCGTAATTTACACTCAAAAATATAAAAGCGATCGCCCCAAGCTTTTATCAAAAAAACTCAGGGGCGACCTAATTAAAGTATTTATCTCATACAAGAGATTGTTTGCAAGCTGTTATTTTTTCTTGAACAGCTTGTGTAACGGAGAGGGAGGGATTCGAACCCTCGTTAAGTTGCCCTAAACACACTTTCCAGGCGTGCGCCTTCAACCGCTCGGCCACCTCTCCAGGGCTAAATGAAACCATTCAGCCACAGCTAAACTATCTTAGCAGAACAAATCTGATTTGGGAAGGGGTAACGGCATAAATTTGTTGTTTAATGTGGGTAGGGTGTCAAACGGGCGAGCAAAATTCTCCTCCCTGTGTCGCAAACCCATTCATATCAAGGATTTTGCTCCCAAACCCCAATCTAAAATCTAAAATCTAAAATCTAAAATCAAGATGACTCGCTCTTACACAATTAAAATTCATAACAGAAAAACGGGCGATCGCCACACAGTGCGAGTATCCGAAGACAGGTACATCCTCCAAAGCGCTGAAAACCAAGGTGTAGAATTGCCATTTTCCTGCCGCAACGGCGCTTGTACGGCCTGTGCGGTGCGCGTCAAATCGGGGGAACTGCACCAGCCTGAAGCCATGGGACTTTCTGTGGAACTGCAAAAAGAAGGTTATGCTTTGCTGTGCGTGTGCTATCCCCGTTCCAATATCGAGGTAGAGACGCAAGACGAAGATGAAGTGTACGAATTGCAATTCGGTCGCTTTTTCGGTAAAGGTAAAGTTAGATTCGGTTTGCCGTTGGATGAAGAATGAAGCAATTTGATAAATTATCAACCACCAATTACCCATGCTGCTTTATAGGTTATTTGCGATCGCCCTTTGCGTGTTGTTAGCTAGCTGCCAAAAACCAGAAATACCCCAAGGTACGATCGCCAAAGTAGAAAGGGCCGTCAGCGGACAAACAATCGAAACGATCAGTACAGCCGACAATATCGCCTTATTAGAACAAATCAGGCTGATTGGGATTGATGCACCAGATTTAAAACAACAGCCTTGGGGAGAAGCAGCCAAACAAAGACTAGAACAGCTAATTGGGGGAAAACAAGTATTATTAGAATCAGACATCGAACAGAAAGATCGGTTCGATCGCAAACTAGCCTATTTGTGGCAAGACAAAATTTTGCTCAACGAACAGCTAGTCAAAGAAGGTTATGTTTTGGCCTCAGTGCGATCGCCCAACACCAAATATCAACAGCGACTCGTCAACGCTCAAGAATGGGCGAGACTTATGGGTAAAGGCCTGTGGAATCCAGAACAAGCTTTGCGCCAAACTCCCGCAGAATTCCGCCAGCAAAATCAGAAATAGTTGACAGTTGACAGTTGGCAGTTGTCATTGGGATTATTCTTCCTTCTTGTCTCTTCCTTCTTCCTTCTTGTCTCTTCCTTCTTCCTTCTTGTCTCTTCCTTCTTCCTTCTTCCTTCTTCCTTCTTCCAAATGACAGACAATCAACTGCAAAAC
>JAYUGZ010000388.1:0-4539 GCA_043767465.1 Cyanobacteriota bacterium | reverse complement strand
AAACTAATGGTAGTCGATGACGAACCCGACAACTTGGATTTGCTGTACCGGACGTTTCGACGCGACTTTCAGGTTTACAAAGCAGATAGCGCCCTCAGCGCCCTGGAGGTTCTAGACCAACAGGGCGAGATGGCAGTAATTATATCTGACCAGCGGATGCCTGAAATGAATGGCACCGAGTTTTTGGGGAAAACAGTCGATCGCTTTCCCGATACGATTCGGATTCTGCTGACGGGATACACAGATGTTGAAGATTTGGTTGAGGCTATTAACGCTGGTCAAGTTTTCAAGTACATCACCAAACCGTGGAATCCTGAAGAACTGAAATCAGTTATCAATCAAGCGTCAGAAACTTACAAATACTACAAGCAGCGTAGTGTGGCACTGCGTCGCGCTTTGCGCAAAGAATCTCTGTTCAATGAGGTGATGGGCGTGATTCGCGGGTCGCTGGATTACTCTAGTATGGTACAAACTATTGTTCAAACCGTAGGTCAAACTTTTGAGGCCGACTATTGTATGCTGCGGCCAGTAGATGGCGATCGACTATTACCCAGTACCTTCCCCTACCAAGCCCAAACCGCCGAAGCCAGCAGCTTTGATTTTGATGAAAATTTGCTGGTGCAAGCCGTAGCCAGCCGCCAAACTCAAGTCAACGCCAACAGTGGGGGTGACGGTAACTCGGTTGAGATTGCTGTGCCGCTGACTTATCAGCAAGACTTGCTGGGGATACTGGCTTTGTGTCAGATTGGCGGGACTAACCCTTGGTCGGGAGAAGAGATAGAGTTAATAGAAGGTGTAGCGGCTCAAGCTGCTCTGGCCCTGTCTCAAGCTAAGCTCTACCAGCGCACTCTGGATTTAGCCGAGCAGATGCAAAATGAGTTGGAAGTGGCTCGCCAAATCCAAACAAACTTGTTGCGCCAAAGTTGGCCGGATTTTGAAACTGTCAGGGTGCAAGCTTGTTGCTATCCCGCGCGGGCAGTTGGCGGCGACTTTTTTGAGGTCTATGTCCACTCGCAAGGGGATATTTGGATAGCGGTGGGTGATGTTTCGGGTAAGGGGGTTCCGGCTGCTCTATTTATGGCTAGCGCGATTTCGGTGATGCGGCGGGAACTTTCTCAAGAAGTTTCTCCCGAGCCCGATCGAGTCATGCAGAATATGAATAGCACTATGTCTGACGACCTGATCGGCAACAACCATTTTATTACAATGGTTGTTGCTCGTTACACTCCGTCAACGGGACACTTGGCTTTTGCTAATGCCGGTCACATTTACCCGATTGTTTGGTCTCACTCGGAAGTGCAAGCTGACGCCGCTAGCGGTGCAACGCCAGCAGAGCCGAATTTCCTGAAAGCTCGCGGCATTCCCTTGGGGATACTACCAGTATGGAAAGGTAAAGCGGGTGCGATCGACTTAAAGTCAGGAGATGTATTTCTGCTGACAAGCGACGGGATTACTGAAGCTAGCGTGACTACTGCGGGGGTCTCCGGGGGCGAACCAACCCGTTCTATGCTACAACAAGAGGGGCTTTGGCAACTCTTGATTGAGGAGCCTGGTTCCATCAACTTGGACAATTTGTTGGCTTACATCCGAGCTGACAATCCCGTTCAGGAAGACGACCAAACCATACTCTCTCTGGAGGTTCTCTGAATCTGTCAGCCACTCCCGACGAATAGTCGGGGGCTTCGGGTATCAAAAACTCTAGCCCTCAGTTGACAGCTTACAGATTACCGCACAGGACGCGGGCGATACAATAGCTGCAAGCTTCGCTAACGGCAAAAGTTACAGAACTAGCGCCTCAATGCCTAAGTCTTAACTAATGCTTTTTGATGAATGCTTTCAAAGAAAGTGTATTGCCTCGATCGCCCGGTCTTGAGTATCCTTCATGTAGCGACAAGTATTAACGCCAAATTAATGCGGCGTTTTGTATTTCATCCCTGGTCAGAAGACACAGGTTTCCAAATTTACAGGATTTCTTTTATGAATACTGAGCTTCATGTGCCAAGCGACTTGCGGTTTTTAACAATAGTTGAAAACTGGTTGCTGAGCAGTTTAGAAGTAGAGCTAGGAGAGCACGTCGATTGGCCGCGCCAGTCGAATCGTTTGCGCTTGGTGTTAGCAGAAGCCTATTCTAACGTGATCCGCCATGCTCACAAAGATCAACCAAATTTGCCTGTTTTAATTCGCTTGAATTTAAAAAACCGGGATATTGGTTTAGAAATTTGGGATTACGGTAAAGGTTACGAAATGGATACTTACAGTCCCCCAAGACCGGAAGCCAAACAGGAAAGCGGCTATGGCTGGCTGATTATGAGCAGGCTTATGGATCGGGTGGACTACAGTTTGCAACTAGACGGTCGCAATTGTCTGAAGTTGGAAGCGAGTTTGCCGGAAAAATCTTAATTAGTGATTAGTGATTAGTGATTGCTCATTGGTCATTAGTCATTAGTCATTAATGATTGACAATGTTTTTTGATTCTAGTGGTTGTCTGTCGCACCGTGCGGTGACAGCAACCTTTTCGTGCAATCTCGTCCCTCTCTAAAAGACTATAAATTTGTTAGAGTACAGTCCCAGGTGCACGAATACCGAATAAACCGGGTTTTTATACCGTTGGCGACGCTTCAGCACAGATTTTGGTGCAAAAACCCGGTTTCTGCCTGACTTGCCCACAAATACCGAAGAAACCGGGTTTTTATAATTTGATTGCGGTAGCGTTCTTAGCAATTAGCAATTAGCAATTAGCCATTAGCCATTACCAATTACCAATCTGCGGCTGACTCACTTGAGAATTGCTATATTAAACGTTGAATTTCTGATGCGGCCGCAGATTTAGCAATTCTTGAGGAGAAGCTAACAGCTTGACCGTGACAGCAAGGATTTCTTGCTGATAATTTAGCAGGAACAGCCACCCGACATTAACACCAAATGCGGAAGTTTGCACCCGGCCGCTGATCTGAATTTCAACTAAACCATCTTCTAAAATTTGGCTGATACCTTGCTGCGGTTCTAGCTGCATTCCTCGCGCTTCTGTTTTTAGATAACTGGCGATCGAGCTTTTGCCGGTAATTGGCTCTTCAAACGGTGCGTGCAGAACTCCGTCCTCAGCAAATAAATTAGCAGTCGCTTCAAAATTGCCCGCGTTTAATGTTTCAAAATATCGCAGTACCGCTGGCCTTGTGACGCCAGCAATCTTGATAGTACAAGTTAAAATAGGTCGAGTTGTGGCGGTCATAGAAGAAGTGATTTCAGAGGAATGAATATACTCTAATCATTCTCTTTGGCCCAGCAAATCCCTCAAAAGATATAGGTATGGCCTGGAAAATAATTCTCCGAAAAAAAGCAGGAACCTACAGCAATCTCAAATCTCTAATCTCAAATTGTATAAACCGAGACACTTAACTGGTTCCCAGCAGTGCCTGGGAACAGAGGTCACTCTTGCTCTGCCTCGCTTGTTGGAAAAAAGGAGGCTCTTCCTCCGGATCTGCGTTACCAGGCACTGCTGGTAACGAGTAGAACGAGTAGAAAAATTTTAAATCTCAAATCTCAAATCCCAAATCTAAAATAGCATAAACCCAGACACCTGATAGCATCTGGGTTTCTGTGCAAGCCTGTTTTACGGATCTTGCAAGAATATTCTATTTGCGGATCAGGTTGAGCAATTCCTTAGGAGAAGCCAACAAGTCGATCGCCACAAAGAAAATTTGACCTTGAGGATCGAGCATAAACCGCCACGCGATGTTCATACCCACATTCGCGCCGAACCAAGGAGTTTCGACTTTGCCGGTGACTTTCACTTGGCGGTAGCCATCTTCTGCGGGTTCTCCGACGCCTTGCTGTGGCATCATTTTCAGTCCGATGCACTCTTCCCGCATATAGTTGAGGATAGCTTCGCGACCGACGATCGGCTTTTGGAAAGGCGGTTGCAGGGCTCCTTCTTCGGCAAATAAGCCGACGGCTGGGGTAAAGTCGAAGGCGTTCATGTAGTCGATGTAGCTGAGCACTGTCTGCTCGGTGATACCTTCAATCTTGGTTTTCACCCGCTCTGCTACAGCGGTGGGAGTGCTTTTAGGAGCTGAACGTTTGCCGTACTCTTGGCTAAAATCAGGATCGTAGCCCATGTGAACTACGGTGTTGCGAAGTACGGTAATTTGTTGACCCGGATCGAGTTTCTTGATGGTTTCCAGAACTGTGGTGGCTTCGGGAGACATTTGATAGCCAGCGGGGATCGGAGCGACAGCGCCCTGTTTCATCAACTGTCCCAACTCGTACCAAAAACCGAGTTTGGTGTTGACGCGCAAGGAAGTGTAAATCCGGCCGATGGTGGTGTCGGCGTTGCTGGCGAGGTCAAACATGGTTTTGCTTTGAGCAGCCGGCGACATCTGTTTGATTTCGCTCAGGACGCCTTCGACCAGCGCCATGCTGGCTACTCCCGGGGCGGCTGCGGTGATGGAAATGCCCATTTCGGTGTAGGCATACCAGAGCAGTGCCAGTTGATCTTCAACACTGAGTTTGTAGAACGAGTCCGTGGTAGCCGGAACAGC
>JAYUGZ010000387.1:0-4541 GCA_043767465.1 Cyanobacteriota bacterium | reverse complement strand
AAAAAGCTGGTTTGGGCGATCGCATCACCTGCGATTCAGCCGGAACAGGCGGCTATCACATTGGCAGCCCCCCTGACAGCCGGATGACCTTAGCGGCGAGGAAGCGCAAAATTGAATTGTTAGGCGAAGCCCGCCAATTTCAGCGGAAAGATTTTGAGAATTTTGATTTGATTCTGGCGATGGATCGGGATAATTATCGCAATATTCTTGCTCTTGATACTGCGGGAAAATATAAAGATAAAGTGCGCTTGATGTGCGAGTTTTGCCAGAAACACGACCTTAAAGAAGTGCCCGATCCTTACTACGGCGGCCCGGAGGGATTCGATCGCGTAATTGATTTACTGATGGATGCTTGCGAAGGTTTGTTGGAGTATGTGAAGTAGTCAGTTGTTATTGGTTATTGGTTGTTGGTTATTGGTTGATCAAAATAATCCATGCCCGATGCCCAATGCCCAATTACCCATGCCCAATGCCCAATTAACAATTACCAATTCCCAACTAAATGGTGTTCCATCGCAAAGCGAACGAGTTCTGCACGGTTGTTACTTTCAGTTTTTCGGAACAAGCTGCTGACGTGCTTTTCGACGGTTCGATGACTGAGGTGGAGCCGATCGCCTATTTGAATATTAGAAAGACCTTCTGTCAGTAAATTTAACACTTCTCGCTCTCGCTGGGTCAACATTGGAGAACTTGGGCCTATAGACGCACGCGCGGCGGAGCTATCCCGTAGGGAATCGCGCATTTCTGACTTTTGAGTGGAAAAATCCAATTCACCATTGCCCTTGACTCTGTTGCGTCCCTCTATTTGGAGGATTTCTGGTTCAGGGGAGCGAGAGGATGCCTGGGCAATCAAAGCATATCGATCGAGCAAAGAGCGAATTACCGCCCCCAATTCCGGGAGTTCAAAAGGCTTAGCCAGATAATTGTCGCACCCCATTTGATAGCCGCGAATCCGTTCCTCAGTGCTCGTGCGTTCGGTCAAAAAAATCACCGGTAGCAAGCGGAAAGCGGGACGAGTCCGAACTCGCCGCACGAATTCGTAGCCATCCATTTCCGGCATTGTAATGTCGGTGACAATCAAGTGGGGCCCAAATTCCTCTACCAAGCCTAAAGCTTCTTTGCCATTCTCAGCAGCGATTACAGAGTATCCGGTAATTTCCAGATAATCGGCAATCGACAGGCGAGTCGCGAAATCGTCGTCAGCAACCAGAATCGTCAAGGGCATGGGCGGACATTAAAAATTAAACATGAAAAATTAAAAGTGAGTAATTTCACTTTTAATTTTTTATTCTACTGTTTAATTCTGTTTATAAGTTGCGGTTAAAGTAGCAGGTTGTGCTAAATTTCCCTCCAAAGCTACGCCGCGCCCGTTGGCGGCCAAATGCCGCAGAGTTTTGTAAATTGTCTCAACTTGCTCTGGGCTGCCGGCTTTTTCGGCTATTTCTGCTACAGACAGAGGTGTTTGGGCGTCTTTGATCACTTGCAGTACCCGTTGCTGCAAGTCCAAGACAGCAGCGGCTGCTTTTTTGCCCGCTTCGACGCCTGGCTGGTGATAAGCATTGACATTCACCAAGGAACCGTAAAAACCTACTGCTCTTTCGTAGAGGGCGATTAATGCTCCTACTGTCCGAGGGTTGACTTGGGGAATGGTGACGGTGATTGAATCTCGGTGATTTTCGTACAAAGCTTGTCGAGTTCCCTGCAACAAACCAGATAAATAATCTCCGCAAGTCACTCCGGTTTCTACTTCTGGGGAAATGCCTTGTCTGTCTTCCAATACTTCGATAAATGTGAGGAAGAAATTCGCCACGCCGTCTCGCAGTTGCTGGACATAGGCGTGTTGATCTGTTGAACCTTTGTTGCCGTAAACTGCGATTCCTTGATGAACTGTGTTGCCGTCTAAATCTTCCTGTTTGCCGATCGATTCCATGACTAATTGCTGCAAGTAGCGGCTGAATAATAGGAGGGAATCTTTGTAAGGCAAAACTACCATGTCTTTTTCGCCGCGTCCGTTGCAGGCATAATACCAGGACATGGCTAACAGGGCGGCGGGATTGTGTTTAATGTCGGGAATTCTGGTAGCTTCGTCCATGACTTTAGCACCGTCGAGCATCGCCCGAATGTCGATCCCTTGCAAAGCTGCTGGCAAAAGTCCGACTGCTGAGAGTTCCGAAGTGCGTCCTCCCACCCAGTCTGACATCGGAAATGTGGTAATCCAGCCTTCAGACTTGGCTAATTTGTCTAGTTTGCTGTCAACTCCAGTGATCGCAATTGCTTGTTTGGCAAAGTCGAGTTTTTGGGCTGCGAAGGCTTTTTGAACTTCGATCATACCGTTGCGGGGTTCGGGAGTACCGCCGGATTTGGAAATAGTAATTACTAGGGTACTGGCGAGTTAGTCTTTGATTTTGTTGAGGGTGCGATCGATCCCAGCCGGATCTGTGTTGTCAATAAAATGAATTGCTAGGGGTGGAATGTCTGGTGATAGGGCTTCGGCGACGAATTGGGGGCCGAGGGCTGAACCGCCAATGCCGATCGAGATTATATCGGTAAATTGCGGAGCAAATGGCGGTTTAATATCGCGGCTTTGAACTTTATTGACAAATTCTTCGACTTGTGCTATGCCTTCGACTATTTCTTGTTTTAATTCTGGAGTGGGAGCTAAATCGGGGTTTCGCAGCCAGTAGTGGCCTACCATGCGGTTTTCGTCGGGATTGGCGATCGCACCTGCTTCCAATGCTGCCATGTCTTTGAAAGCTTTGTTAAACTTGGGTTGCAATGCTGCTGCGAAAGCGTCGTCAAATCCCATGAGGCTGATATCGAGGTAAAGTCCCAATCCCTCATGATAGTAAAGCCAGTCTTGATAGCGTTGCCAGAGTGCTGCGGCGTCCATAGAATTCTCTACAATTTTTATAATGTTCGATCGGGCTAGTCGGGAATCAACCAATTGTAGTTTAAAACGATGTTATGTATGGCTTTTGCAGAATCCCAATAAATTTCAGCATTAGTCGTTGGAAGGCTGAAGGCTGCCGAAGGCATCCGGCTGCGACACAATTAAAAAAGAAAAATGTGACTTGCGCAACAGTCTTAGTAGGTAGATCGCCCATTGGTGGCAACGCCCCATAGATAGAAAAAAAGTCAAGCGATAGCGGTCAATAGATTTAAGCGTTGTCAGGGTTTGGCTTTGGATTTTAGTTTGACAACAGTTAAATTTTGGCAAGTCCCTTTAAAATAGGCATTGCAGTCTGGTTAAATATACTTTTCGCTGTCACTCAATCATCGGCTAAAAATATAATGAACAACTGTCAAATACCAAAATTGTAGTAGAATATACAGCAATACGGTTCACTTAAGACTGATCCCCCCTAGCCCCCCTTAAGAAGGGGGGGACAAGAGTATTTTCAAAGTCCCCCTTCTTAAGGGGGATTTAGGGGGATCTCCGGGCAATAAACAGCGCTAACAGAAACGTATTGGAATATACAGATATTAGAATTTAAAGTGCGATCGACTATGCTTACTTTATCACCAGAATTAAAAGAAAGATTAGCAACTCCGCTCAAAATCGGCGACTTTGAAGTGAAAAGTCGCGTCTTGCAATCGCCCTTATCCGGCGTTACCGATTTAGTATTTCGTCGCCTGGTGCGCCGCTACGCCCCGGATTCGATGATGTACACCGAAATGGTGAACGCTACGGGTTTGCACTACGTGAAGCAATTGCCGAGAATTATGGAAATTGACCCAAACGAGCGCCCAATTAGCATTCAATTGTTTGACTGTCGCCCGAATTTCTTGGCAGAAGCGGCGCAGAAAGCTGTGGCAGAAGGCGCGGATACTGTTGATATTAATATGGGTTGTCCAGTTAACAAAATTACTAAAAACGGCGGCGGTTCTTCGCTGCTGCGAGATCCCGAAAATGCCGAGGCAATTGTGCGGGCCGTTGTGGAAGCTGTAGATGTTCCTGTGACTGTTAAAACTCGCATCGGTTGGAGTGACAAAGAAATTAATATTTTGGACTTTGCGAAGCGGATGGAAGATGCGGGAGCAAAAATGATTACCGTGCACGGCCGCACGCGATCGCAAGGTTACACTGGCCCGGCAAAATGGGAGTGGATTCGCCGTGTTAAGGAAGTTCTATCGATTCCCGTGATTGGTAACGGAGACATTTTTTCAGTGGAAGCAGCGATGCGGTGTCTCGAAGAAACCGGCGCCGACGGAGTGATGTGCTCGCGGGGAACTTTGGGCTATCCATTCATGGTGGGAGAAGTTGATTATTTCTTGAAAACTGGTGTGGAAAAGATACCTCCGACACCAATTGAACTCCTGGAATGTGCTAAGGAACATCTGCGGGCTTTGTGGGAATATAAAGGTGAAAGTGGTGTCACTCAAGCGCGCAAGCACTTAACCTGGTATGCTAAGGGCTTCCCCGGTGCTGCGGAATTGCGGGGTGTGTTGGCTGTGGTAGAAACCGTTGAACAAGGTTGTAATTCGATCGATCGCGCGATCGAGCAATTACCCACAAATTGAAATAAACTGAGATATTGCAC
>JAYUGZ010000386.1:0-4542 GCA_043767465.1 Cyanobacteriota bacterium | reverse complement strand
AAGTTGCCGATAGTCGATCGACCGCATCGACAGCAACTAACATAAATTGTTGGGCGATATTAGAATTTGCCGGCGGTTCCACCACCGCATAATCCAGTTCGGGATTAACTGCGATCGCCAAGTTGGCTGGAATCGTCCAGGGAGTAGTTGTCCAAATCGCCGCCCAAAGGCTCGGCATATAGCGTTTGAGCTTCGATTGCAAAGATTTTGACAATTTTTTCACATGAAAGCCCACGTAGATGCTGCGCGAGACGTGGCCTTCGGGATATTCCAATTCAGCTTCAGCGAGGGCAGTTTTGGAGCTCGGACTCCAGTGCACGGGTTTGAAGCCGCGGAAGATGTAGCCTTTGAGCACCATTTCACCGAAAACGCCGATTTGAGCCGCTTCGTATTCGGGTTTCAGCGTTAAATACGGGTGTTCCCAGTCGCCCCAAACGCCGTAGCGCTGGAAGGATGTGCGCTGCTGCGCCATTGTTTCCTGCGCGAAGGCGGAGGCTTTGCGGCGGAGTTCGATCGGAGTAAGATTTAGTCTCTCCTCCGATTTCATGTTTTGCAATACCTTAAGTTCGATCGGCAATCCATGACAATCCCAACCGGGCACATAGCGGACTTTTTTGCCGCGCAGCATTTGGTAGCGGTTGATAAAATCCTTAAGGATTTTGTTGAGGGCGTGGCCGATGTGGAGTTGTCCGTTGGCGTAGGGGGGGCCGTCATGGAGGATGAACAAATCGCCTGGGTTATCGTGGGAAAGGCGATCGTAGATTTCTTGATCTGCCCAAAATTGTTGCAATTCCGGTTCACGTTTGACGGCGTTGGCGCGCATATCAAACTTGGTTTTCGGCAGATTTACGCTGTCTTTGTAAGATTTAGCTTCCATTTTTGTGAAACGTTTTCTGTAGTTAGTTGTTAGTAGTTAGCGGTTAATTGAGAGTTGATATCAAGTCCGGTTAAATAATCATAATTAAGTTTGTAGTGAGGACTTCAGTCCTCTCTCGTCCTTGAAGAGCTGACAACCAGATATTCCAGTATAGGCGATCGACCGCACATTCGCTCAAAGCAAATCCGTAGGGCACTCTCTCTTCTCTTCCTCTGCGCCCTCTGCGGCCTCTGCGGTTAAAAAATCTTTCATAAATCAAGGTTGCGTTACTCACTCAGCCAACCGAACATTTCACCAACAGTCAGATTGAACGATTCAGCGAAGGGTGGAACGGGGAGGCGATCGCCCGGTTCTTCAAAAACTGCTATGGTGTGATCGGCAAAATAAACAAACACTAATTTCTCTTCCGGGTCAATCAACCAGCCCATCTGGGTTCCGTGGGCGAGACAGTGGAGGATGTTGCGGACAACTTTGGTTTGGCTTTGGTCTGGGGAAAGAATTTCGATTGTCCAATCCGGGGCGATGGCGAAGGTATTGGCGACTTTTCCGTCGGAGTCGCGGGGAATCCGTTCCCAGGTAAACACTGTAACATCGGGAACAGTCGATCGACCACCAAAGGTACAGCGCAATTCTGGATAGGCGCGGGCGATGCGTTGCGGTTTGAGTACCCGGTTGATGTCAGCACCGATATCTCCTCGAATTGTGCTGTGTTTTCCTTGGGGCATAGGTTTCTGGATAATTTGACCATCGATGAATTCGCTGGCTGGTTTGGTTTCCGCGAGTTGGAGAAATTCGTCGAGGGTCAAAGGTTTCGTCGGGGTTTGAACCATTGTTTTAATTTGATTTAAGTTTAATTTGTATAAGTTAAGCTATCCCGTATTTAATTTATCAAGAAAATGGGTCTAAAACCCCGTCCTTTGCTTGACGGCTTTAAGGGGTAGAACTCGTTTGACGGCGAGTCCGACAGGGATTGAAATCCCTGTCTCATAGCGCAAGTCCTCTGAAAGAGGACTGAGGAGGTTGATTAACGTGAAATGTGAAACTCAACATCAAGTTGAATTGAGACTTGCAGTCGGTTTTAACCGACTTTTGCTATGAGACAGGGAATTCATTCCCTGTCGGACTGTCGGACTCAGCCGAGTAAGAACTGATCGTAGAATAATAACCCCTCATAGGAACAGTCCGAACCCGCGGCTGACGGCATTTCCCAGACGATCGCACAATGAAGCAGTCGGCACTCCCTGTCCTTCCCCTTCCCATTTTTCCACAAGTTGGCGGCCCAGGGGCGTGAGGCGAAAACTGTCGGTAATCCCTTGTCCATCTACTTCCCGCCGCAGTACGCCGACTTGGATCAGCCACAGCAGGGAGTTTTCGGCTGCGAGTTCGGCTACGGGCGATCGGGTGTAGCCGCTTTCAACACCAGAATTTGAGGCGATAGTTGTCAGGAAAACGCTGGTTTCACGGATGGTCTGGAAGAAGTGTAATTGAAAAGGGCTGCACCGGATCGCGCGATCGGCTCTTTTGACCGTGCGGCTGGGATAACTAATTGATTTAAACGCTTCGGATGGGATAAAAGTCATTCAAAAAACCTCTGAACAGGTACTATATTTTTAATTGTTACAGATTTTTCGTAAAATTGGACTTGTGAAAAATATACCAAAATTATCATAGCAGTTCAACCGAACCAACAGCGGTAAGATTAATACTTTGCTTGCAATCGCCGAGACTATTCGCCTATTTTTACAAATACTCCAAATGATTGTTCATTTCTTCAGCATTCAGTACCTCCCAAATTAATACTAACCGTTGCAAAATTTCCCCAAGCGATTTACTCCTTTGCGGACAGTAAACAATACCAGCGTGAGACAAAGCTGCATGATGCAGTCTTAAAAAATCCGTATCTTGGGTAAAAATTACTCGCTTTTGAGACAGGGCAAATGCTAATTGTTGTTCGTCGGATTGCCCGAGCATTCCTTGTTCAGGAGTCGTGGTGATATCAATTCCACGTCTTCGCAATCCATTCGCTATGGCAAGTGTTACATTTTCGTCAAGATGAAATTTTATCTTAGCCATGTTGACGATTTTTTAATTTTTGTTGCAATAGCGATGGGGTTTGAGCTTTCAATTGGCGAGCAAATTCTGCATCTGCTTCGATTGCAGAGCGAATTTCATCTCGACGATCGTGATAATAGGCTAAAGCTGCATAAATATCAGATAAAGTAATACTTGGATAGTGATACAGAATTTCGTCTGGTGACATTCCCATTTGTTCGTGCCAAACAACTATATCCTGAACTCGGATGCGATGTCCGGCGATACGGGGTTTTCCTCCACAGATTCCTGGGGTGATTTCGATATGTTCTTTAATAACGGCGATCGACATGGTAGGGAATTAATATAGGATGTCTCTTCTATTTTATGACAGGTTAGACGAGTTTGGCTGTAAAAGCCATTTTAGGCGATCGCTTTTCTGAGTTGCAAAGCTGAAATTTAATTAAATGTCATGAACAGGCTGTCCGGCCTGTTCCACAAAGAATAAATTTTCTTGTGCGGTGGGCACGCGAGCCCGCCCAAAATCAATTAAACTACAATTATAAATCCCAAGAAACACAAAACTATGACATTACCAGTTGGGTGCGCCGCCCCTCAGTTTACCGCCAAAGACACGAACGGCAAAACAGTATCCCTCTCCGAATTTGCCGGCAAAACCGTCATCTTGTATTTCTACCCGAAAGATGACACCCCCGGCTGCACCAGACAAGCCCAAAGCTTCAAAGCAGCCCACGAAGAATACAAAGGCAAAGATATTGTAGTTCTCGGTGTCAGCCGCGACAACGAAGAATCGCACCAAAAGTTCACAGAAAAATACGGTTTGCCTTTCCAGCTATTAGCAGATGTTGATGGCGCGATTACCAAAGCCTACGATGTTGAAAAAGGTGATTATGCCAAGCGCGTCACCTTTGTCATCGACGGTACCGGCAAAATCATTCAAGTTTATGAAGGGGAAACGATGAAAGTTGACAGTCACGCTCAAGATATTCTTGTCACCATAGTTTAGCGCGTGTTTTTCAACCCGGAGATCCCCCCTAACCCCCCTTAACAAGGGGGGGACAAGAGTGTTCCTGCGTCCCTCTTATTAAGCCCAGATAAGAGTTAACTCAAAGTCCCCCTTCTTAAGGGGGATTTAGGGGGAGCGAGACTCGGCTACAAGCGAGGTATACAAACGATAAACATCGCTCACGGAGATTTAAATGACAAATAGTACCAGTATTTTGAGTTACTTAGGCCCACAAGAAATTGAGGCCAATCGAGCCGCTGTCTTAGTTGGCAGTTTTGACAAAAATCAAGTGGTGGCGATTTCAGCGACAGAAGGCTCAAATGCCCTGAAGACCGGGATAAATTCATCTACCGGCATTTGGAATATCAGTTTAGAGAAGGGATTCGATAGCCCTGGAACTCGCACAGTGCAGGTGAAAGGAACTGATAAGAGTGGGAAAGTTATCGGCGAAAAAACAATTAACGTCAAAGTTAATCCTGCTTCTAACACACCCGATCAATCTTTTACGTTAATTACTGGAGTTTAGACTAAAAAACGAGCGCATCTAAAAGTAGCTGCCTTTAAATATCCGGCAAGCTGTTACTCAACAACTCAAGAGGGAGAAGAT
>JAYUGZ010000385.1:0-11364 GCA_043767465.1 Cyanobacteriota bacterium | reverse complement strand
GCAGCCTGTGATGGGCTGCTTTTTGTTGGACGGCTAATCGCGGATTTCCGTAGGGAAACGGCATTATTTTTGGCAAATTGTGTTATGAAATTAAGCAGGAAATTTTAGAATTAGCAGCTCAGTAAAAGTTAACTATGATCCAAATTGCCCCAACACTGACTGAACTTCAGGAAATTGCTTCACAACTTCCCGAACAAATTCCTTATCTCAAAATGCTAATTCTCTTTGGTTCTCGTGCCAGAGGTGATACTCACCCAAAAAGTGATTGGGATTTTGCGGCACTTTACGATGAAAAACTGAGGGAAAAATACTGTCAAGACCGGGGATTTTATTGGTTTGAAGTTCCAGGAATTTTGGGTCAAGTCTTTGGAATCAATAGTGACGAAATTGATGTTGTGGAATTGAATCGCTGTTCATCGCTAATTGCTCATTTCGTGGCGCAAGATGGAATTTTACTCTACGAAACAGAATCATGTCAATTTGAAGCTTTTAAACAACAATGTTTGATGACTGATGCAGAATTAGAATTGCTACGCCAGGATCTGCGACAAAAAATCGAGGTTGCGTTGCAAAGGAGGGGAGTATGAAAGAGATTGAGCCTGCGATCGTCCTAGCTAAGCTGGATTTTATGACAGACTATCTAGAAAGTTTAAGTTCTTTTGAGTCGATTACTTTAGAAGAATATCTCAAAGATCGGGGAAAGCAGTTAATTGTAGAACGATTGTTGCAACTCATTATTCAAGTTGCAATTGATGTCAATAGATATTTGCTCAAGCGATTAGAAGTCCAGCAACCGAATAGCAACTTTGATGTTTTTATAGAAGTTAGCAACTGTGGTATTATAACAGCCGAGTTAGCTAAAATTCTATCTCAATCCGGTGTTTTGCGTAACCGCCTGGTACATCTGTATGACGCAATCGATCCTGTGAAAGTGCATCAAGCGATTGATATTGTATTGCAGAAATACCCGATTTATCAACGGCAAATAACTACTTATCTAGATTCTCTTCGAGACAAATGAACAACTTTTTTTTGTGAAAGCAGCCTGTAAAGGCTGCTTTTGTTTGTGACTATTTTGCTAGGTAAACGGCATTGCCGTGTCCTCTAATCGCGGATTTCCAGGTTGTACTGACGGCAGAGGGCGATTAGTTTTTGTTGGAAGCGATCGCGCACGCTGTCTGGAGAGGCGATCGCGCAATCTTCCCAATAGGGGGCAATTTCGCGGAAAAACCAGAAGGTATTGAAAATCTGACGGGTAACTCGTCTCATTGGCGGATCGCCTTCTAAGTCGCTGACTTCCACATCGCCTTGCTTTCGCCTGTAGTTAAAGGCAAGCCTGCCGAATAAGTGAAATTCTACGGAAATTCGCTCTAGATCGGGCAACCAAGTTCGATCGACCGAAATCACCGCAGCATCTTCAATGCGATGGAGGAGTAGCGTCCAGTTGTGTTCGAGTCCCAATACATCCTCGTTGCCCTCCGATTCTTCACAGCGACACACTAAATATTGCCGCTTTTCAATAGGGACAATCCGAGCGTGTAAGACTGTGTAATTCCAAAGTCGATCGGCTGCATCTCGATAGGAAAGGCGAAATGGTTGCTGTCTGTGGATGAAGCTATCGATTTTTTGCCGCCAAGCGGGTAAAGGGTTACTCAAAAACGCCTCGATTTCAGCCCGGAAGGGGAGAGTTAGTTCGCTGCGCGAGCTCAATAATTCGGCAATTGCCAGCGCTTCATCGATTTTGCCCAAGTCAAGCAATTGCTGTCGGGCGATGTCTAGGGCTTGGATGCGGGTTTGGGGCCAGTCGTTGTTCGGGGCGATCGTCAGTTGGCGGCGGGCGATCGCTTCTATCAGTTTGGATATGTTCGGGCGATCGCCCCACGTCTTCCCGAATTCTTGGGCGAGGGCTTCCAACTGCGCTTTATCTCGTTCAGAAACCGACAGGGTGATCGATTGACCTTTGCGACTCATAAATATACGGACACTTCTTCATTGTACAGGCTTGATAATCTCTATTGTCGGTGTCAATATGGGAAATATCCACTTTCTACGGACACAGATTCAGCATATGTCCGATTACCAGATTACTCTCAAATCCGTATACTCCTGTCCCGCTGCGGAAATTCCCAAGAGAGTCAAATTACCAGAAGGTTGGACACTTGCTTGGCATCAACTCGAAACTTTAAAGGCAATTCGCGATCGCAATATTGATGTCATTATCAATACCGCGATGACTGGCGAAGGTAAAAGCTTGGCAGCTTTTCTAGAAACACTTCTCCAAGGAACACAGCAAGAGTATTACAATGTCATTGCATTGTACCCAACAAATGAACTAGCTCGCGACCAAGAAATCCAAATTAAGCGATACCTTGAGTTATTTAATGTTGTTGATGAATTGCGGATTTCAAGACTAAGTGGCCCGGAGTTAGAGATTTATGCCGAAAGTGAAAATATCAAAAAATGGGGAGCGATCGCAACTCGCACTCAGCAATCTGAAATCATTTTAACTAATCCTGACATTTTTCACTACCTCCACCGCCACGCTTATCTAACTCCCATAGATAGTCCGAATAAGTTGTGGAGTCCGATCGATACCAGATTCGAGCTATTCATTTTTGACGAATTTCACGTCTTCACCGCTCCACAAATTGCCAGCGTCATCAACACCATGCTGTTGATTAAACATACCAACCGTCGCAAAAAGTATCTTTTTCTGTCGGCAACACCAGACGAACAATTAATTCAGCTTTTACAGAAAGCTGGTTTTAAACCGAAAATCATCGATCCGCTAACAGAGAACAAATATCGGTTTCCAGATACAGCAAACCAAAATCTCCAATTGCAAGCAGAAGGATGGAGGCAAGTATCGCGAGCAATTTCTTTGACTTTCATTTCTCTGGAACCTAACTATCAGGCTACAGAAACTTGGCTTTGGGAAAATCGTAACTTAATCGCTGATTATTTTCAGAATAATCCGGGTAGTAAAGGAGCAGTTATTCTCAATTCAATTGTAGCCGTAAAGCGTCTCACTCCTAAATTTAAGGAATTCTTGCATACTCTCATAGTTGAGGAAAATACAAGTTTGACAGGGAAAGGGGATAAAGAGCGATCGCTCGAAGCAGACTTAGTTTTGGGAACTAGCACCATTGATGTCGGCGTTGACTTCAAAATTAACTTCTTAATTTTTGAATCGGCTGATGCAGGTAGTTTTATTCAGCGCTTGGGACGGCTGGGACGGCATGACAGTTACGAGCAAGATGGTAAAAAGATAGCATTTAATCAGTTTACAGCTTATGCTCTCACACCTAACTTTTTAGTCGCCAGACTATTTGAAGACAAGGATACACCGCTAGTAGCAGATGGTATTTACGATCGTCCTTTCTTTCACGCTCAAATCCGCGACAACTATCGCAAAATCAATGATTTTCGAGGCTATTACAAACGGTGGGCCGGCGTGCAGTCAGCTTTACTTAGCCAAGGATTAGCCCACGAAACTATCAGACAGCAATATGCAGAAAGTTATAAAGCATTTCAGAAAGATTGCGAACAAGTTTTTGACACTAATTTAGGCAAAGTAACAGGTTGTACTAAAAAGTGGGGCAGGGAATGGAAGGAGTTATCTAACAAAAAAACGGGAAATCCCATTGCTGAAGATGCTTGCAGTTTCCGAGGTTCTAGTTTTCTTCAGTGCGGTTTGTACGACCTCACCGAGCGAAACGAAGATGACAGATTTAAGACCTACGATTTACCCGGAATTTTGAGCAATTTGGAAATTGAACCCATGACAGAAGTAGCCTATATGCGATTGTTGCAAGATACAGCAAAAAAGACAGGTAAACCTATCCCTAAAGGACGATTTGAACGCTGTTTAGCTTTTATGAAATTGCAAGCTTATAGAGAAGAGCGAATTAATTGGAAATTTATCTATCCCGGAGATTTGGGCGAAGTTGCAGATGCTTGGAAAGTTCAAGTTTTATTGGGAATTCAAGTTATACAGCCGGGAAATCGCTGGATAAATGAAATTAACAAGCGGCTGAAATTGCGAGGTTTAGTGAGTTATGTCATCCGCTATCCGGTGCAGGAAGCTAAAAAACGCCTGCAATTACCCATGCACTTTCAGATTTACCCAATTGACGAGTCTGGTAGGCACGAACCCGGAGCACCTTACTCGGTGGCTTTCGGCCAGTCGGCTCTGCTTTTGGATACTCTCGCTTATCGGCTCAAGAGTAAAGGAGGTGAGATATGGATTTGTTGAAAGCTCAAGCCCTGATAGGGATTTGGGTTAGTGAGACGGAGATGGAGCTTACGCCAGTAAGTGCAGACGTATTCGTTTCAATCCCTGATAAGGATTTAGACCAAGTATTTTTGTACTTGGTCTTACCCCGCTCAAAGATAAAGGTAACACGCGGTAGAGGACAAGTTTGGTAAATACTGACGTATTCAACAGTTGTATACGTCTAAACTTTAATTTTTTAAGCGATCCCTTGATTTGGCATATGGACAGGTGTTAGCGTCAGATAAATATAGTTAGGAGGCTCACATGAGTAAAAAACGGCAAATATTGCAACTTCTGTTAGACGGAAAACCTCACTCCAAAGAAGAGTTGATACCTATAACTCACAGGTTCAGTGCGGCTGTCGAGTCGCTCCGCAAGGATGACGGGTACGACATTGAAACTGTTCGCGTTGGTCACAATGTTTACGTCTACCAGATGGCGTTAGCCAAGAGTGCCTAGTTTTATTGAGACTCTTTACTTCTGAAAGAGTCTCTCCATTCACAAGGGAAGCTCATCGGTAGCTTGCGGCGTTAAGTACAGACATAGGTAGTCTCAACCCCCAAAAAATGGCTGGTTAAGTCACTTGTCAACAAAACTGCAAACTCTGAAGAACTTTTATTCTGCGGGAGCTTCCCTTTTCTTTGTATAACTCAACTTACCCATTAGTTATTACCGACCGTATCTCATGTTACTGAAAAACGCTCTATATCCAATAAGTCACTGAATATCTTAATTTTAGGAGCCAGTAGAAAATGGTTAAGAAGAATAAAGCAACCGAATCAGAATTTATACAACTATCGCTCTTTGACGCGCCTGAAAATTTGAATGTTGAAGAGTTAGATAATGCTGAGGATGATGATTTAGAAGAAGATGATTTGGAAGAAAAAGATGATGATGATTTTGGGTTGAGTTTTGAAAGTACCGATCGCGATATTGAGCCGTCCCAACAGGAGTTAATTACCGTCAAGCTTTTGCGATCGGCAATCTTGGCTCAAAATCCCGATGACCCAATCATGGCTGATTTTGCCGAGTATGTTCTGCCAAATCTGCTGCGAGTGGCGATCGGCGTTACTGCTAAAGGCGGTAAATGGATAGAAGCAAAAGAAAAGGAACTCGCAGCAAAAGGCAAAGTGATGAACAGGAGAAATGCCGCCGATCAATCCCTCAATACTCATTTACTTAATGGACTTTTCCCTGCTAATTTAATCGAACAGCGCCTAGAAAAAATGAATACAACCATTAGGCGGGTGATTCGCGAACCGGAAAGACGGTTACTCGTTGCTGCTTTCATTCTCCACGACTTTGAGAAATTTGATTATGGCAGATTTCCGCAAATGTCGCAGAAATACAAAGATTTTCAGAAAGACAAGGATAATAAAATCCGTGATTTGTCAATCCCGGAACATCGAGAAATTATTGATATCATCATTCGCGACCTCAATCTCGATCGCTTAATTAATCCCAACGATCCAGAATCCTATCGCGAGTATCTTGATGATTTACTCTGCATCGCCTACAATGCTCAAACGCGATGGGATACAAACTGGAATTTTTCCGTACATAGCGGACTTCAGCCTCAACTTCAAGGAGATAAACTGGTTGAATTGGCTGCATTAGCTTGTCTGGCTGACCGTTTGGCATCCATTGTAAAACATCCTCAAGATGCTCTGCGATCGGGTTTGAATAATATTCTTGATAAAGTCAGTGATAGACAACTCAAACTCTCCTATCACAGCATTGCTGAAAATCGTGGCGTTCTGACTAATATTGTCAATAATGCCGTGATGGATGCCCATACTGAACTCAATTCAAAGGATATTCATTACTATGAACCGCTGCTATATTTACCAACAGGCATTATTTACTTAACGCATCGAAATGCGCCTCCTGTTACAGTCGATGGCATACCCGATCGAGTTATCAATCAAATCAAATCTCTCTGCGCCAAAGAACTAGAAAACAGACAAACAGGCTTTAGTCGAGATGGTAAAGGCATGAAATATGCCGATTACTACAATTTATTTTTCGACATCCCAGATTTGATGAAAGTTGCACTTAAAGCAACGTTGAGGATTTTAAACGATGGAAAAAACCCTGTTTCAAAAGACCGGAGTGACAATCTAATAAAATTTCAAAAACAGGAAATATTATCCGTTGATTATGACTTCCGATTCGCCGATGATATTCGGATCGATCGACTTGCTGAATTTGGAGATTCAGTAAGTCGTAAAATCTGGGGAGATTGCGTTGACAAAATGGAAGCTGAACGCAAGAAGCGTGAAGGAGAACGTAAGAAAGATCCAGAATTATCCAGACTACCAGTAATTGATTTGACTCCCGAAAACTTAATTCATCAAGTTGTAGAATTCTGGAACCTTTCAGAACACCTACCAACTATCCGAGAAATTCAGCGGATTAATCAAAGCCTCAAAGAACACAAACTCAAAGGTAATACGGGCGGTGTTCCTTACGAATGGTACTATTTAGCTGCCAAGTATATAGAACATCACCCTAGTATTGAGGATGTGCGTCCAGTTGGTGAGGAGTTAATTGCATATATTACAACTTTAATTCAGCCAATTTTGTCTGAATATAATATCCCCGATGGTTGGGAAGATTTGCGCCTGTGGGTGACGCGAGTTGTAATGTTGCAAACACCAGAAGCAAAGCCAATATCAGGTCAGATTTTCTTAGATGAGTTAGAGCGTTATCAAGCGGCGAAAAAATCGGGACGTGGAAAACAGTTAATTTGTTCGATTTCTCACTCGGCTTATACCGTCACCGAACAAATGGAATCAGCCGTTTTATTCACACCGCAAGTTTATACTAACAAGCAAATGCTGGGAGGCTCTAATGCTAAACGCAATATTTCCAGTATTGCTGGCATCGAAATGATGCTGCGGCAGATTTTAATGAGTCAAACTCAGGAAATTGGGGCACGGTTTGAGGATGCTAAATATCGCTATCTCTACTTTTATCCCACTTATTACTGTACTCCTGAAACGAACGCATTTTTGCATCAGGCTTACGATAATATTTTCCAAACTCGCTTCGATACGGGAGTTCGCAATCACTTTATTAGCAAGGAACTTCAGGCTAGTTTTGAATTGAGCCGCTATCAAAGTGTGGATATCTTTCATTTGGATGAAAGAGCGGAAGGTAAAAAGGACAAAACATTCAAGCTTGCTTATCCCGAAAATCAACCGCTGACCTTTTATTTTATGGCTTTACCACCTGAAAAAAAAGGGAAAGATAAAAAAATAACTGATACAGAATCTTGGATTATGCCAGCTTGGTTAGCTTTTGCATTTCCTATGATTCTGGATGTCAAAACGGTGGTTTCGGAGTCGCCAATTCCGCCATTTAATGACGGTGCTGACTTTGAAGAAAGCGTATTTTTGGATAGCGCACCGCCAGCTTTTCGGGTTTTGACGAAGCGCGATCGCTTCCGTCTCGACTATATCTTAGAAGGATGGGAGGAAAGCGGTAAAAAATACCCTGCACCTTTAAATGCCTTGACTGCTGCTTATGCAATTCATTTAGATGTGAATGCTAAGCAGGGAAAATCTGGCTATGATGCCAACTGGGGTAAATTGAGTGAGCTCGCAAAGGACTTTGAAACTAGCCCGCTTTATGTTTTTGCTTACTTAAATAATTGGGTTCGTAAGCAAAAAGTAGATGCACCGAGTTTGAGTAAAATCAAGCTTTATGCTCACTCATTTTACCCTTGTTTTGACCCCTATGTTACCTATAAACCTGAATTGGAGGACTTAATCGTGGAAGCAGCATCACCCTTGAATCATCCCAAAAAACTTACAGAACTTTATCGCAAGTTCTACCGAGCTAAGTCAAGTAAAGGGAAACCGACGAAATCGAATGCAATTCTCAAGCCAATTGATGAAGCGGCCGATGTAATTCTCAAAGTATATAAGGAGGGAGGATTTAATTTAGCCGAAACTGTAGCTGCTAAAATCTTTAAACTGATGGAGCGAGTGCATAACTCTACCGCTGAGGGACGTTGGGTGATTGCTAAACGGGATGAAGAACACGATGCAATTATGGACTTTGCGAATTACTTTGTTATTGAAGTGTTTGAAAAGTCTTTTGCAGGCGATCGCGCTCGTTTAGCTGGTCGTCAACTGAACCTCATTCGAGACACTTGCGAGTTCCTTTATCGACTTGAAGGAGATAAGGAATATCGCGAAAGGAAAGAGCAAGCGAGTGAGAATGATTTTGAAGATACTGATTCTGATAATGACAACTAACGAGCTAGCTTTTCTACTAACCTGAATCAATTCACATAACTAACTGGAGACGAACAATGACTTTTCTAAAGAATCTTGACCAAACCAAATGCTTCCAAACTGAAATCCCCTACAAGCCAATGGGAAAATATATCCATTTCTTGACTATTCGTGTCACTGAATCCTATCCCTTATTTCAAACAGACCAAGAACTTAATAAGGCGAGAGTGAGAGCAGGAAGAAAACGTGAAAATAGCGCTCCGATCAGCCGTCTGACGATGTTCAAACGCAAACAATCTACACCTGAACGCTTAGTTGGTCGGGAATTGCTTCGCAATTATGGATTTATGACCGCACAAGAATGCGAGTACAACGTCCGATTCGCAATGGATAACCCCGACTGCATTATCTATGGCTTTGCTATTGGTGATTCTGGATCGGAAAAATCTAAGGTGGTGGTTGATACTGCATATTCAATCACACCCTTTGATGATTCCCATGAAACCTTTACACTGAATGCTCCCTACGAAAATGGTACAATGGCAGCGAAAGGAGAGATGAAAGAATTACCAAAAGGCAAAGATAAGGGCAAGCCAGATGGAGAACTAGGTACAACTACAGCCCGAATCAATCAACAAGATCACATCCGACCACAAGTTTTCTTTCCTAGCATTATCACTCTCAAAGATGCAACTGAGGCAGGCTTTCTATATGTTTTAAATAACATCTTGCGTACCAGTCGTTACGGTGCACAAACCACTCGTACAGGCACGATGCGTAATGAATTGATTGGTGTTGTTTTTGCTGATGGCGAAATCACCAGTAACCTTCGATGGACTCAGGGAATTTATGATTTGTTTTCTGATGAAGTTCTGCAATCTCTTGACCCGTTAGATGAAGATGATGTGATGGAGCATGGTAAGACGGCAATTCAATCTCTGTTGGATGACGAACCGATTGTAAAAACTGCTTTTATCGGTGAAGAATTTGATGCTCTTCTCAAGGAAATTAAGGCTCTGACGAGTAATGAGATAACGCTTAAAGCAATATTAAAGAAAGCCGATGATGAGGCTAAAGCTTACGCGAAGAAGCATATCAAGGGTAAGGCAGGATCTACAGCAGCAGCGGAGTAATAATCATGACTTTTATCTACCGCTGTCAAATCGAGTTGCACGATAGCCTTTATTTTGCAACTCGCGAGATAGGGAGACTTTACGAAACAGAGCCTGTAATTCACAATTACGCGCTTTGTTACGCCCTCGGTTTGGTGGATAGCGAAATCTATGCCACCACCGTTTCCGAAGAACATTCCTATCGCTATTTCTGTCCCGAACAAATCCCTAAATACGAGCAGCATTTAACGGCGCTCAACCAACAGGGGATTTATGTGACTCCGGCGCGATCGCTTTTTCACTCCTCCACTCTCAATACTTGGAAATACGCTAACAACAACTATCACGTTGAGATGGAGAAAACCCAGAAAAATATCCCCAGTTTTGGCAGAACCAAAGAAATTGCTCCTGAAAGCAAATTTGAGTTTTTCATCATCTCAGAGAAGCCTCTGACACTGGCTAAATGGATTCGTTTGGGAAAGTGGATGAGTAAAGCAGCAGTCGAAATTGTAGAACAGAAGGAAGTGAAGCGATCGCAATCTGAAACAGACGTAATTTTTCCCTATCTGCTCAATCCTTTAGATGTGATGTTTTCCCATCAAGTGATTAGCTACGATGTGGTTAATATGCCTCCGGTTAGCCTCATCCAAAATGTCAAAATGCTAGGGCGATATTACGAGTTTGACAAACTCAAAATTCCCGGTTGCATGGAATACCGCTTTCGCGCTGATTAAGAGGAGGCAGAGCCTCTAGAAATGCGTTCCCAGGTAGAACCTGGGAACGAGAAATCAACACAATCAACCATTAACCAATATGCCGCACAGCCTCATCCTCAACCTCCTTCCCATCGCCCCAATTCCCCCCGGATACCTCACCGGAAGACACCTCCACGCCCTCTTCCTCACCCTTGTGAGTTCCGTTGACAAACAACTCGGCGATCGCCTCCACGATGCCACCGCCCAAAAATCCTTCACTCTCAGCCCTTTGCAATCTAAAAAATGCCCTTTCAAAAAACACCATTTCCTCCAATGGGAACACACAGAACCAATTCCAGAACATACCCTCTGTTGGTGGCGAATTAGTCTGCTGGATGACACTTTATTTAGCAAATTAACGAATCTTTGGCTGAATCTCAATCCATCCCGTCCGTGGCACCTTGGCCCGGCGGATTTGCTGATTACTAAGATTCTCGGAACACCTCAAGTAGATCAAGCTTGGGCGAATGCTTGTACTTATTCTCAACTTTACGAACAAGCTTCGGAAACTAATCGCTTAATTGCCTTCAGTTTTGCGACTCCTACTACTTTTAGGCAGGGCAAATTTGATTCAGTGATTCCTACTAGAGATTGCGTTTTTAACAGTCTCCTCAGTCGGTGGAATAAGTACAGCGGGATTGAGATTCCTAATTTGCCCTTGGATTCACTTTTTTCGACATTTGTCAATATCAAAAGTGAAAAATTGACTAACTATGAAAGCAATTTTGTGGGCATGGTTGGGGAGGTTAGTTATCGGATTTTGGGTGATGTGGAGCCTTTGGTGATTAAGCAAATTAATGCTTTGGCTGATTTTGCTCTTTACTGCGGGGTTGGGAGGAAGACTCCGATGGGGATGGGGATGACTCGACGGATTGTTGTTAATAAGAGTTCTTAATTTGTTAAGTCCGCCGGGGGTTAAAACCCCCGTCTCATAGCGAAAGTCCTCTGAATAGGACTGCACAAAACTCTTTTTCAGA
>JAYUGZ010000384.1:0-4552 GCA_043767465.1 Cyanobacteriota bacterium | reverse complement strand
TTTTTGCATTTCCACCGCTGCGCGAACAGCATCATCTGGCGACTCAGGAAATAGCGCCATAATCGCATCGCCAATATATTTATCGATGAAACCTTGGTGAGCGCGAATTACCGGACTTACACGGCTGAGGTAGCTGTTAATAAAATTAAAGTTTTCTTGAGGAGTCATCGCTTCGGAGATAGTCGTAAACGAGCGAATATCAGAAAATAAAACAGTCATTTCTTTTTGAATTTGATCGCCTAGTTGAACGTCAAGAATACTTTCATGTCCCAAAAAACGCAGAAAGTCGTGGGGGACAAATCTACCATAAGCTGCATTGATTTTTGTCAGGCGGATGTGAGTTTTGATTCTGGCTAGCAATTCATTTTTAATAAACGGTTTAGTTAAAAAATCATTTGCTCCTGCATTGAAACCTTGCACTAAGTCAGATACTTGATTTTTGGCGGTTAGCATCACAATTGGCATTTCGCTCGCCGTGAATTCTTCCCGGATTTTCTCGCATACTTCGTAACCAGTCATCCGCGGCATCATGATATCTAGCAAAATTAAATCTGGCTGGTAGCCAGTGTCTAGAAGAGCTAAAGCTTCTTTACCGTTGCTCGCTTCGGCGATCGCATAGTTTTCGAGAAGTAAATTATTAGTTAATACCTGAATATTTACAGGTTCGTCATCTACAATCAAGATTTTCACCTGATTGTTCTCTTGGCGTTCTTTATCATTAATATAACAGGAATTATTAATACTTCGTATAGCAGTTTCATTGGTGATTAACTTGCGTTCATTGGTTCTTGAAACTAACGACTGCCGCACCGTTGATGGCAACTGATTGCGATCGAGATACTGATTTTGAGAGATGGGCAAACTAAAGGTAAACTGCGAACCAACACCGAGTTCTGAAGATACCTGAATTTCGCCCCCGTGCAATTCCACTAACTGCTTTGTAACAGCCAAGCCTAAACCTGTTCCTCCGTATTCTCTAGCAGTAGAACCGTCGGCTTGTTCAAAAGACTCAAAAATTCGTTTTATTTTATCTTCAGCAATGCCAATCCCGGTATCGGATACCGTAATTTGCAGTTTTGACCTGACGATTAAAGATTGAAGCTGGCTGGTTACTGAACTTTCTTTCTCTGCCAACTGCGGTGATTCCAAGCTAATCGCATTCGCCGCAATTTCTACAATACCAGTATCGGTAAATTTAATCGCATTGCCGATTAAGTTATAAAGAATTTGTTGCACCCTATTTTCATCAGCATCCACGAGGGGAATGTCGGAAGTGACCGAATTAATCAACTGCAAGTTTTTGATGCCAATTAGAGGTTGAGAAAGAGTTACCACGATATCGACAATTTCTCTGATGCCTACGGGCTTGATTTGGAGCTCGATGTTTTTGTGTCTCAGTTGCGAGAAATCGAGAATGTCGTTGATGAGATTGGACAGTCTTCTGCCGCTAGATGCAATAATTTGCAGGTTGTAAATAGTCGCTTCTGGCAATTGTCCTGTAGCACCGTCGATCAAAGATTCTGTTAAACCGATAATGCCGTTAAGTGGGGTGCGGAGTTCGTGAGAAGTGTTGGCTAAAAATTCGTCCTTGAGTTTGTCAAGTCGCTGCAAATTGGCATTTTGATGCTCTATTTTTGTGAAAGATACTTGCAATTGACCGGCCATGCTGTTGAAAGCATTGGCTAATTTTCCTAGTTCGTTAGATGCTGCAATATTTACCCGAGTTTCCAACATTCCGCTACTCATTTTAGTAGCTGCGGATGTGAGGGATTTTAAAGGATCTGTAATCGATCGCGCAAAAGCAACTCCCAAGCCCACGGCGGCGAGGGCGCTGGCGGTGGTAACTGCACCCATGACGTAGATGAGCGATCGCACCGGAGCGTAGGCTTCGGCTGTCGGTAGCTCTACAACCACCATCCACTGCACCCTGCGCACGATCGCACCCGTACCCATGACTTCTTGCCCGTGCCAGCCTCGATAAACAATCGGAGATTGCATCCCCGAAGCCAAAGCTAATTTGGATAACTCTCGCACAAACGATCGCCCTTTTAAATCTTGCAGTAAATACGGATTAATCTTCTTTCCTGTTTGCGAAATCAGCACCGAGCGGTGATCTAGAACGTAGCTGTATCCTGTTTTTCCAACTTGCGCTCGTGCTGCAATTTGAATCAAAAAATTGAGACTAACTCTGGCAAATAATACTCCGGCAATTTTATTCTTACTGTCGCGAATAGGTACGGCTAAATTAACGACATTAACCGCTGTTTTCAGATCGACATCTACTGCACTAACATAATTTTTAGCTCCCCCAAAAGTTTCCCAGAATACTGCTGCATCTGCCGAGATACCTGCCAAACTCAAGCTAGAGATAGAGAAGGGCTCATAAGGCGAAATCACCTGTACGACTTTACCTTTACTGTTGAAAATTCCCACTACTTCATAGGCGCTGTTGCTGTTGATTAATCCTTCAAGAATGCTGCGCTGAGTTTCAGCATTAAATTCTGTTAAGCCGCGCAATTCGGACAAGTAATTGAGTTGGCGCTGCAAGTTATCCAGATAAGCGCTAATTTGGGCAGCCGCAGCTTGCGATCGCTCGTACTGAAGCTGTTTTGTCTGTTCTATTTGTCCCCGAAAGCTGAGATAAGCTAACGTACTGCCCGCCATCAATACGCTTGCCACAACAATCGAGACAAAACCGTAACGCAGTTGATTGGCAATTGATGACATTTTATTCTGCCAGTTAACAGTTTGAACTCACTCTCTAGGATACACCCAATTTCATTTTTCAGGCTGGCACAATCGCCACCGTTGATTTATCGTTACCTTTGGCTAAGTTCTGATTTTATAAATCTAATTTTTGTTTCCAGATGGCATCTTCAATCCAAATGCGCTCGGGAAGCATTCCCAACCGAAAGAAAATTTCAGCAATGCGTTGCTGTTCTTCAACAGCTCTGTCTTGAATTGGCAGCAAATCGTAGCTGCGGCTTTTCGTTAAAATGCTAGCTGTTGTTTTTTTCATTCCCGTTCGAGCGGTGATAAATTCTACTGCTCGCTCGGGATTCTTAGTTATCCAATTAGCCATCAGTCGCGTTTCTCCCATCACTGTTTTAACAATCTCGGGAAAGTTGCTAGCAAAAGAGCGACTTGCCAAATAAAAGTTTCTGTCATTAATTAGCCCCTGGCTGTCAGTCAAGAAATCAGCAGGCATAGTTTCCTGTAACTTAGCTAAAAACGGCTGCCAAATCGCCCAAGCATCCACCTCGCCCCTGAGAAACGCTTCCTGAGCTTTTGACGGAGGCAAATCGACTAATTCGGCATCTTTTAACTGCAAGCCACCTTGAGTTAACGCCCGAATTAACAAATAGTGAGCTGATGTTTTTCGAGTGGCTGCTATTTTCTTGCCTTTAAGATCTGCCAGAGTCCGAATAGGAGAATCTTGACGAACTATGATACCAATGCTGCCAGATAAAGCTGAATCATTAGCAATATAAACGAAAGGTATGCCCTCTGATTGGGCAAAAATTGGTGGCGTAACTCCTGCATAACCCAGATCGATTTTTCCTTGTCCTATTGCTTTTAAAATTGGCGGCCCTGTGACAAATTCCGTCCAATCTACAGACCACCCCATTTTTGCTAAACGGGTTTCCAAAGAGCCTTTAGCTTTGAGATAAAACAGCGTTCCGAAAGGCTGATGACCGATTCTTACAACTTTTGTTAAGTTTGAGGGTGCATTTTGGGTTTTTGCTGTAGAGTTATTTATGAGCTCTGAGTTGCAACTTGCTACCGCTAAACTCAAGAAAAAAATTAGCATAAATAGCAGCGAATATCCCCAATCAAAACGCCGTCTAATATTTTGAATGGAAAACGATAATTGAAACCTAGGCTTTTTGTGGCTCATAAAATATCGTATAAGTAGGTTTTGCAGGAGTAATATCTTCCAGATGTTTTTGACAGGACTTATATTATGTCTGCTTACTTCCGGCTGTTAAAAAAGGTCGAATTAAGTATAAAATTTCGGCTGGCTGTCCCTGAAATTAGTCGCAAAATTAGGTTATATTATAGCAGATTTCACTAAAGTAAGATGTGCTATGGCTGACTCTATTGCTCGCCGCTTGGAACAATACACGATCGCGCGATCGCACGAAGTGTTAATCGTCAAGGCTCAAATTGACGGCGAATTCGATGAAATTGCTATTTTTAAAGGCTTTTCTAGCTCCCTGGTGCGATCGACCGCCAGCGATCCAGAAATTCCAGTTTTGCCGGAGGGAGCAAAGATAGTTAGTGTCGATCGGCTAGAGAGTCCCTACAATCCAAATAACCCCCGCTATATTCAGCAGGGGCTATCTTGGGAAACAATGCAATTTCTATTGTCCGAGGCCGGAGTTTAGCACTCACATTAGGAACACAACAATGTTGATTGGTGTCAACTTAAGTCTAAAACCCTTAAGAAATCTCGTTTATCCCTGAGGCCAGATCCCCCTAAATCCCCCTTAAAAAGGGGGACTTTGAGCCATTTCCTGTCCCCCCCTTGTTAAGGGGGGTTAGGGGGGAT
>JAYUGZ010000383.1:0-4556 GCA_043767465.1 Cyanobacteriota bacterium | reverse complement strand
GGTGCAGAAGTATTTGCTAGTCTCGCTAAAGTCTTGAAAGACAAAAATTTGCTGACTGGTGTTGGCGATGAAGGCGGTTTTGCTCCTAATTTGGGTTCCAATCAGGAAGCTTTGGATTTGTTGATGATGGCAATTGAAAAAGCTGGTTACAAACCGGGTGAACAAGTTGCTTTGGCTTTGGATGTTGCTGCTAGTGAGTTTTATAAAGATGGGAAGTACACCTATGATGGTGTGGCTCATTCGCCGGCAGAATTAATTGATTATTTGGATGGTTTGGTTGGGCAATATCCCATCGTTTCCATTGAAGATGGTTTGCACGAAGATGATTGGGATAGTTGGGTGGCGCTGACTCAGAAAATGGGTAGCAGAGTTCAATTGGTGGGTGACGATTTGTTTGTGACTAATCGCACGCGCTTGCAAAAAGGGATTGATTTGAAAGCTAGCAATTCGATTTTGATTAAGCTGAATCAAATTGGTTCTTTGACTGAGACTTTGGATACGATCGACCTTGGTAAACGGAACAGCTATCGATCGGTCATCAGTCACCGATCCGGTGAAACTGAGGATACCACGATCGCGGATTTAGCCGTAGCAACTCGCGCTGGTCAAATCAAGACTGGTTCTCTGTGTCGCAGTGAACGGGTTGCTAAGTATAACCGTTTGTTGCGCATTGAGGAGCAATTGGGCGATCGGGCAATTTATGCTGGTGCGATCGGTTACGGGCCGAAATAACACTTGATAATCGGGCATCGGGCATCGGGCATCGGTAATCGGTAATCGGGAATGGGTAATTGGTAATCGGTTAGTTTTTAATTTTCATCACCAACGCCCAATGCCCCATGCCCCATGCCCCATGCCCCATGCCCCATGAATAATTAACTAACAGCCGGGAAGTCCCTCGGTATATTTAGAGGGGATGAAAGGCGGGTCGGTCGTCGCGGACGTAGCCCGACAATTTTATACTTCGGGAGCGTCTTGATTCTCAATGTACCTCAAGAGTGTTGAGACAGTAACTACACCAACTACACTGTAAAAAGGTCGAAAAAAGGAAGTTTCTGATGCAGCTCACATACAAATACCGCCTTAAACCCACAAAAGCCCAACAGACAACGATTGCGGCTCATCTAGAACTCTGTCGGAGACAATATAACTACCGATTGGGTGAAAGGTTTAGATGGTGGGAATCTACCAGAACACCCATCAACGCTTGCCCTTTAATTACTTCGATAGTGCCAGTTGAGGAGATTTACAAAAATATTCCCCTGACTAGAGTGCAAACTAGAGACGGTAGGAAAAAGGATGATGCAGGCAATCCCGTGACCAGAAAAGGGGATATTTTCTCAAATATTGATGGTGGTTATGTGCAGTGGCAAACTGTACAGTTGGCTGACTTGAAAAACACCAAAAAATTCTTGCCTGACTACAAACTCTTGGATTCTCAAGTTTTACAGGATGTAGTGAATCGCGTAGAAACTTCCTTTTCAAATTTTACAACGCCCGATCAAAATGGTCATCGTAGAGGTAAGCCCAAATTCAAGGGACTTCACTACTACAAATCTTTTACATACCCTCAACTAGATAATCTCGATATCATCAAGGATGAGCAAAATAGGATTTGTATTGACCTTGGAAAAATAGGTCGAGTACCGATAGCCTTCCATCGCTCAATACCGCCAGGTTTTAAGGTTAAGACTGGAACAGTTATCAGAGAAGCAGATGGGTGGTATATTTCCCTAACGCTAGAAGATAAAACAGTTCCAGCAACGGTTGTAGAAATTCAACCGACCGACAAAAATACTCTCGGCATTGACTTGGGAATCACTAATTACGTTTACCTTTCCAATGGCGAAAGAATTGAAAATCCTAGATTCTTGAGGAAGTCTGCTGAGAAGTTAGCGAAACTTCAATCGAAACTAGCTGATAGAGTCAAGGGTTCCAAGCCTTGGCAGATTATCAAGAATAAGATTTCTAGGCTGCACCAATTTGTGGCTAGAACGAGACTTGATTTTCAATTCAAAATAGCACATGAGTTGTTCAGCAAGTGTGATGTTTTGGTGGTTGAAGATTTGAGTATCAAGAATTTGACAAGACGCGCTAAAATCAAGACTGATATTGAAGATAACAAGTTAGTCTATTTGCCAAATGGTCAAGCAGCTAAAAGTGGCTTGAATAAATCAATGCTCGATGCTGCACATGGTCAATTAATTGCTGTCCTCAAATATGTTGCTTGGAAATTAGGTAAAGGCGTTTTGTTTGTCAACCCCAAGGGAACTTCTCAGCACTGTTGGAATTGTCTCAACAAGGTACCGAAAGAATTGTCCGATCGATGGCATTCTTGTCAGTGTGGAGAATCTTTGGATAGAGATGAAAATTCAGCCAAGCTGATCAAAAGGATTGGTCTAAATTATCACGAAAGTGGCGGGGGAACTTCGTCACTCAAAAAAGCCCTTGTACAAAGGGAAAAAGAAGCCTGCGGTCTAACGGAGTACCGTTAGACCATCAGGTTCGTTCACGGATAAAAAGCCAATTGAGGTAAACCCAAAGTTTCTTCCCAACCCATCATCAAGTTCATGCACTGGATGCCTTGTCCAGCTTGACCTTTAATTAAATTATCGATCGCCGACATCACAATTACCCTGTCAGTACGCGGATCGACTTCCACGCCGATGTAACAAAGATTTGTGCCGCAAGCCCATTTAGATTGGGGATAAACCCCAGCAGGTAACACTTTTACCAAAGGAGAATTGCGGTAAAAAGCAGTAAAAATGGTGATTAAATCTTCCCGTACCAATCCCGGATCGCGCAAATTTGCGTAAACAGTTGCCAGAATTCCCCGCACCATCGGCATCAGGTGAGGAGTAAATTGGACTTTAATATCCTGTCCGGCTAAATCGCTGCAAACTTGCTCAATTTCTGGGGTGTGGCGGTGGCGGCCAACCCCGTAAGCGCCTATGGAATTGTCAGCTTCTGCCAACAATAGATTAATTTCGGCTTTCCGGCCTCCTCCCGAAGATCCTGATTTCGCGTCGATAATTGCTGTTTCTGGAACGATGATACCTTGTTTGAGCAAGGGTGCCAGCGCCAACAAACTAGCGGTGACATAGCAGCCGGCACAGCCTACTAATTGAGCGTTTTTAATGCGATCGCGGTACAATTCTGGTAAACCATAAACAGCGGTTGCAGCTAAAGCAGAGTCCGATCGATCGCCACCGTACCAAGCTTTGTAAGTGTCGAGATTTTCAAATCTGTAATCCGCCGACAAATCCAAGACTTTGCAGCCTTTCTCAATTAGCCTCGGTGCCATCTGGTAAGCCAACCCGTTAGGTAGCGACAGAAACACCACTTCACATTTTGCCGCTATTTTATCTAGGTCGATCGCCTCAACAGTCAAGTTAATGCAGTTAGTCAGATGCGGATAAAGGCTAGAAAAAGGTTTTCCCGCACTGCTATCCCCGCCCAAATACACTACTTCCGCCGCTGGGTGATCCGCCAGCAGTCGCACAAGTTGCACGCCCCCGTACCCTGAAGCGCCGATAATTCCTACAGGCACACGTCCAACATTTCCCATTTTCCTTATATCCCCTCAGCCGTTGAAATCTAAAAAACGCTTTAACTTTTGCTGCATTGTAGTATCAAACGGCAACTTTGGTGATAAAGAATTGTGTTGTTTTGTTTTGGAGCTGTCGGACATCCTAAGTTTTATCTAGAATTCCATACTTTTTCCGATCGACCGATCGCCAAAAGCCTAAAATTAACAAACTGATGTGCGATCGTGCTATAAAAAACTTACATTAACCTATCCAGAAACCGGAGATTAACATTTTTCGGTCTTGGTTGTGGCGTCTGACCTCCGTTAAATCCGTTAAATCCGTTATACTCATCCGTTGCCGAACTTCCTATGGGAATCACAGTAGAAAACGTATCCAAACATTTTGGCAGTTTCCAAGCACTCGATCGAGTCAGCTTAGAAATTGAATCAGGTTCCCTAGTCGCATTGCTGGGCCCGTCTGGTTCCGGCAAGTCTACGCTGTTGCGACTGATTGCTGGTTTAGAAATGCCCGACTCCGGCAAAATCTGGCTGACAGGCCAAGATGCCACAAATACTAGCGTCCAAGACCGTAATATTGGGTTTGTGTTCCAGCACTACGCGCTATTCAAGCACATGACCGTGCGAAAAAACATCGCTTTCGGGATGGAAATTCAGAAAACACCGCCCGCGAAAGTCAAATCCCGAGTAGAAGAATTGTTGAATTTAGTGCAATTGGCAGGATTGGGCGACAGATACCCCTCCCAACTTTCAGGAGGCCAGCGACAGCGGGTAGCCCTCGCCAGAGCCCTAGCTGTGGAACCGAAAGTATTGCTGCTAGACGAACCTTTTGGAGCTCTCGATGCCAAAGTTCGCAAAGATTTGCGCGCTTGGTTGCGTAGACTCCACGACGAGGTGCACGTTACCACAGTCGGTAGTGCCCTGAAGGAAAGGATCGAGTAAGTTACTATTAGAGAGAAGTGTTTACCATAGTGTGATATGACAATAGAGATTCCCCATTGTCCTAATT
>JAYUGZ010000382.1:0-1782 GCA_043767465.1 Cyanobacteriota bacterium | reverse complement strand
TTGTTTGTACGTTAGAGAATATGTCAGACAATAGACTTGAATTGGAAAAATAGCGAGGCCGTCAGAAAAATAGATAAAAACGACTTTTGCAATCTTGTACAATCTCCCAAGTTGATTTGCGATAGTGAAAGTAAAAGCTCGCACTGTAATTTAATATATTAGGAAGCGCAACCAAAATGTCACTATTAGAAGCACAGCAACTGACAATGATATTCGGCGGTTTGACAGCAGTCAACCAAGTTAGTTTAACCTTGGAAAAAGGCTCGATCGCAAGTTTGATCGGCCCCAACGGTGCGGGGAAAACCACGTTTTTTAATATGCTGACGGGTATCTACAAACCTAGTGCCGGTCAGTTGCTGCTAGAAAATAAGAATATCACAGGTTTACCACCCGATCGCCTAACAAGTTTCGGGATTGCTAGAACCTTTCAAAATATCCGCTTGTTTAACAATATGACTGTGCTGGATAATATTTTGGTAGGCAGACACAGCAGAATGAAAACAGGTTTGCTGGGTGCAATTCTCCGCCCACCGACTGCGATGGCGGAGGAACGGGAAGCTAAAATAAAAGCGCTGACTATGCTGGATTTTGTCGGTTTAGGCGTGAAGAAGGCGCCGGAGTTGGCAAAAAACCTTTCCTACGGCGACCAGCGCAGATTGGAAATTGCGAGGGCTTTGGCTTCCGATCCGAAAGTGCTGCTTTTGGATGAACCGACGGCGGGGATGAACCCGAACGAAACGGCTGATTTAACTCGGTTTATTTACCGGATTCGCGATGAGTTGGATTTGAGTATTTTGCTGATCGAACACGATATGAAGGTGGTGATGGGAATTAGCGATCGTGTGAGTGTGATGGAGTACGGTACTAAAATTGCTGAGGGAACTCCGGCAGAAGTTCGTGCAAATCCTCGCGTGATTGAGGCATATTTGGGAAAAGAAGAAGATGGCAATGAGTAATGGGTAAGGTGCGCCGCAGCGCACCCTACACGATCGATGCTTTGGATCAAGCCTAAACTTTTGATTTAACTTCAGACAATTTATTCTTAAGTTTTCTCCCCTTAGCTAGGAAACCTAAAAACATTACAGTACCTAATATGGTGCTAGGTTCTGGAACTGCTTCTGCTTCGGAAACTGGTTCCGATTTTGCCACTGCGATGTTGTTCTTAACTTCTACTAATCTTAAGTTAGTGGCGCTGTCGAATGTCCGCGAATACACTCCATAAGTAGAGAATCTCATGCTTGTTGCACTACCTTGAGTCAGAAAACCAAAATTAATATTTGTGGGTGTAAAATCTTTGCTGGCGAATAAATTCAAAGAAATTCCCACAGAAGAGTCTAAGGTGCTAGCAAGTTGAAAAGAGTCTAACAGAATGTTAGTAACAGTGTTAATCAACCAGAAAGATATACTGCCACTCGCGCTGGCGCGTTCGGATTGGCGGTTGTCAACTGATGTTAAAAGATGTAAAATTGTCTGGAAATTGAAGGAAAAAGTTTCTGCTGCATCAATGTCGAAGTCGCCGATAACTGTTGCTTGACTTTGGGCTAAACCGGCATAGTTGCTGCCGCTACCTGCGACTTCACTCTTGGAGAGATTTGCTGCGAGCAATTCGTGACAGTTAGATATAAAAGCTGCATCAGCGTTCGCTTGGCTAATAACTGAACCGCTGTTAGCTGTTGTCTGAGTGTTAGTGTTAGTAGATGTACTTGTGTCAGTCGGTCTGTGACTGAAGTTGTCAATTGTTACGGATGCCGCAGAACCTGCTATTATGGCAGCAGTGCTGGG
>JAYUGZ010000381.1:0-1785 GCA_043767465.1 Cyanobacteriota bacterium | reverse complement strand
AACAAAAATCAGCAGTTTTTAAGTGATTTTAAAACAGGTGCAGATTTAGCTCGTCAGTCGGCGAGCAATGTAGAGCAGAAGGTTAAAAACCCCGAACAAAAAGCCCGTTTGCAGAGGATGCTGGAGCTAGTAAACGAATATTATGATGGTTCTAACGAAATAGTTGGCTTGTTGCAGCAAAATCAAACAGCGCAAGCCATCGCTATATTTAATACAGGTAAGTACACAAAATTTGTGAATGAATTTGTGGAATTAAACCGGGCATTTCGGGAAACAGAATTAAAGATGATTAAGCAACAAACGCAAATCACTAAGGAAGCTTTAAGCTTTTTGGTATCGATGCTGGTGATTGGTTCGATGCTATTAGTGCTGTTGGGTGCGACTGTTGCTTGGCTGATTTCGTCAGGAATTGCTGGATCGATCGATCGCGCAATTAGTTCGATCGCCAGTTCTTCCGCCCAGATTGCAGCCACAGTTGAAGAACAGGAACGCATGGCAAGCCAGCAAGCAGTTTCAGTCAATCAAACCACTACGACAATGGACGAATTGGGGGCATCTTCGAGGGCGACTTCACAGCAGATAGAAACTGCCGCCTCTCAAGCAATGCAAGCTTTAACTTTAGCTGGTGGCGGTACAAAAGCTGTAGAACAAACCTTAGAAGCAATGGCAACACTGAAAACCAAAGTGCAGGATATGCAAGGGCAAATTATGCAGTTGAGCGAGCAAACCGATCGCATTGGCAATATCTCAACTGTAGTTAGCGATTTAGCTAATCAGACTAATATGTTAGCACTAAATGCTGCGGTGGAAGCAGTGCGGGCGGGCGAACACGGCAAGGGTTTCGGCGTTGTGGCGTCAGAAATTCGCAAACTTGCCGATCGCAGCAAAAAATCTGCCGCCCAAATTAATCTCTTAGTTGCTGATATTCAGCGGGCGATTAACTCAACAGTAATGGTAACAGACGAAGGAACTAAAACAGTAGATTCTGGCGTAAATATTGCCGAAGAAACCGCAGCAGCATTTGCCGGAGTAGCTAATGCAATTAACAACGTGGTTTTGAGTTCTCAGCAAATTTCCCTGAATGCCAAACAGCAAGCAATTGCGATCGAACAAGTGGTGGAAGCTATGAACTCCCTCAACCAAGCAGCCGCACAAACAGCTTGCGGTATCACTCAAACTAAAATCGGCACTCAAAAATTGAATGAAGCTGCTTTAGATTTAAAAGCAGTTGTTTAGAAGAGTTAAGTAGGTAAGCCCAAAAAAACAATCATATTTTGCCAGAAATTGTAGGGGCGGGTTGAGCGGAGGATCTATACTAGGAGTAAGTTGACTGTTGCAAAACCCGCCCTCTCCCCATGTAATGTTTATTTACTTATCAGTTATAATTTATCAGTTATGAACAAAAAAATGAAAAAATGGTCTTTAAGAATTAAAGCGATTGTTTTTGCGATCGCCCTCAGTACCATCCCAGTTCTCTTGACAGGAGCGATGACTTATGTATTTGCCAGCGATAACCTGACTAACTACGTAATTAAGTACCAAGAATCACGGGCGATCGCTACTGCCAATCAGGTCAAAAACTTGATATTAGAACGCTATCATGAGGTTCAGGATATGGCAAGTCTAAGTATACTTAACGACCCCCGAGTCAGCAACACCACATCAACCAGTCAAAAACAATCTGTGTTAGATAAATATGTAAAAAAAGGGGATGGCTATGACAGTATTGCAGTCGCGGATCTCCAGGGAAATACTATTTTGCAATCGAGCGGAGAAGCAGTTACA
>JAYUGZ010000380.1:0-4570 GCA_043767465.1 Cyanobacteriota bacterium | reverse complement strand
CCCCCGACACTTGGCTAGAAATAGAAGGAGAAACGATCGTAGAAGAACTGCAAGGCAAGCGCAAATTAATTATTCAAGCATCCTCCCTCAAACCAATTTCTGAACCAAAAAACCCTTATGATTATTAGACGTGGTGCAAGGCAAGAGATTAAATTTTAGCTTGGTGATTGTGCGATCGGCGTCCCGCCCGTCCTCCGTAAGGAAATTAAGATACGGTAAAGTCAGCTATAAAAGTGGCAGCAGCATCCTGTAGGAGTTGCCAATAGCAAATTCAGCAACTAGACTCGTAATTAGAAAATAAGTGATCACTATATGTCAGCAGAAAAAAAATTAGCTATCAAAGGTGCTGCCTGGACGATCGCCAGCTATGGAAGCAGTCAGGTGATCCGATTCGGTAGCAACCTAATCCTGACTCGGCTGCTGTTACCAGAATTATTTGGTCTGATGGGCCTAGCCTACGTTTTCATCACAGGAATCAGCTTATTCTCAGACATAGGTCTGGGCCCGAGTATCATCCAGAACAAACGCGGAGACGAGCCTCAATTTCTCAACACCGCTTGGACACTGCAAGTTATTCGCAGCTTTTTGATTTGGATTTGTTTAGTTATAATTACCAAGCCAGTTGCGGATTTTTATGGCGATCCCCGTCTGCTGTGGTTAATTCCCATAATCGGTATAAATTCCCTGATCGGAGGGTTTAACTCGACGGCTACATCCAGCCTCAACAGGAAGATGGAAGTCAAGAAAATAGTAATTTTTCAGTTGGGCATACAGTTCATTTCTACTACAGTGGTGGTCGTCTGGGCCTGGTTCGATCGCAGCATCTGGGCAATCATCGCCGGCGGCTTTTCTAGCGCTGTAATCGAGTTAGTATGGAGCCATTTTTTGATTCCCGGCAAATCAAACCGCTTTGCTTGGGATAAAGAAGCAGCTCGCGAAATATTTTCTTATGGAAAATGGATATTTGTGTCTACGGCTTTGTTTTTTTTGTGTTCTCAAGCCGATAGACTCATCCTCGGGAAAATATTTACTTTGACAATGTTGGGGATTTACGGCATCGCTTTTACCCTCGGCGATATGCCACGCCAAATCATCATGGCTATTGGCGGCAAGGTGATTTTTCCATCGATTTCTATGATGGCAGACTTACCGCGGGAGGAGTTGCGCGCCAAGATACTCAAGAACCGCAAGCTAATTCTCATACCGTTAGCCGTAGGTTTAGCAATTTTTGTCAGCTTCGGAGATCAGTTAATTTTAACACTGTACAGAAAAGAGTATGAGGCGGCATCTTGGATGATGCCAATTTTGGCATTAGGTATCTGGCACACCACCCTCCACAATCTGATGGGTTCTTGTTTGTTAGCCGTAGGAAAATCTCAGTACGCAGCTATGGGCAATCTCCTGACTTTTGTAAATCTATGTATAAGTATACCGCTGGGATACCACTTCAAAGGTAATTTAGGTGCTGTGATTGCTGTAGCTCTGGGCGACGTTCCTACCTATATAGTAACTAACTACGGTTTGTGGCGAGAAGGACTAAGTTGTTTGTGGCAGGATATTCAATTAACAGCAATGTTTGTAGGGGTGCTGGCAACTCTAATGTGGTGTAGAGTCACTTTTTGGGGTTTGGGTTTGCCAATCGATAAAATATCACCGATGGATTTAATACCGATCAATCAACTGTTTCAGTAAACAAAAAAGGTTCTTCCGTACTTGCTCTGCTAATTGAATTTGAGATGGCGACAGCCTGAGTATCACAGTATTTTGAGAGGGTTTAAGCTAAACTTTTTTTACAAAAATAATTGGTTTAAATCCTCTGCCTTGTAGAGGGAGAAAATAAAATCAGACTATTCATTACTCCAATGCTCTTCCTTCCAGGTAGAGTTCGCCCTCATCTGTCGAGCGGTCAACCCTTCGACTGTCAACTGAATGAATAGGAACACAGCGAACTCACTCAAATCAAATATATCTGGGTTTAAGACACAAGCTACCTGATAATTGAGCATCACAAGTACGGTAAAATAGCTGTTTTTGACCAAATATAGCAACCGCCACATCGGTGAGGACATAAATAACCGGAATGAATAGAGCCGATAGCCGTACTGCATCAATGATTTGATTCGGGTTATGCAACTGTCGAGCGGTCAACTGTCCACTGTCCACTGTCCACTGCTATACTTCGTTGTCGCCCTTTTCCCTGGTAAAAAAACGGGTTTCCAATAGTCGGGAGTGCGTCCGGGACGGTAAAATTTAATAGGGAAAATTGGGCAATTAAATTTCAGCAGAAATAGGAGAGAAAGATTTATGAATATTTTTAATAAAAAAATCAATCCTTCAGACTTTGCAATTGTGCCCTTCAAACAGCCGATCGACCGCACGGCCATTATCCTCATGCTCGTGCTAGGCTTTTTAATCGGACTGCTGCTGCTGAGCGGCGATCGCACAGCACCCAAAGTGCGAGAATTTACCTGGGAAAACAAACAAATCGGCGCCGCAGATACCGGCTTTATCCTCACGTTTTTTCGGCCGATGAACCACTCCACAGTCGAGGAAAACTTAAAGCTAGAGCCGCCCCTCCCGGGCAAATTTAGCTGGGCCGGCCGCCGGATGGCTTACACCCTCAAAGATCCAGCACCCTACGGCGTTACCTACACCATAAAACTCGCCGGAGCAACCGACAAGTATTTCGGAGAAAACAACCAAAATAAAGGCACGCCAATTAAACCGTTTAGCAGTTCCTTTCGCAGTCGCGATCGAGCTTTTGTTTACATCGGCGTTCAAGGCGAAACACAAAGCAGATTAATGCTAGTCAATCTCAGCAGCAGCGACTCGAAACCGATACCGCTGACTCCCAAAGATTTAGTCGTAACTGATTTTAAACCATATCCCGACAGCGATCGCATTTTATTCTCAGCCACAGATAGATCGCTCGCCCGTACTGGCGGCACCCTAAATCAAGAACTATTTACAGTCACCACCGGCCTCAATCCCCAATCCCCCGGATCGGAGCCCCAACCAACCCAGCCAGCAGGTAGAATCGACAAAATCTTAGACTCCAAAGATTACCAAAACCTCAAATTTGACCTCTCAGCCGACGGAAAAATCATCATTGTCCAGCGCGTCAACCGCCGCAATCCCGGCGATTTCAGTCCTTGGATTTTGTCAGAAAAATTGCCGCCCAAACCCTTAGAAAATCAACAAGGCGGAGATTTTATGATTCGCCCAGACAGCAAATCGATGGTAATATCTCAAAAACAAGGATTAGCGATCGTCCCCCTCACACCCGAAGCAGATCCAGTAGAATTTTTGCCCAAATACGAACAAGTATTGGGGATGGCCCGGGACAACTCCGCCGCCGCCTACGTTAAATACAACAGCGACTACACTCGATCGCTCTTTATCTTAGACAATCAAGGTGCAGAACAAGAAATACTGCGCATTCCCGGTAGCATCATCGCCGTTTATTTCGACCCGCGCAAAAACAAAGACAACCAATTCCAGCGTCTCTACTGCTTGTTAGCCCAACGCCTCAAAACAGAAAGCTACAAAGAACAGCCTTTCATCGCCGCCATCGACCTCAAAAAAGATGGCACTCGTTTGGTAGGAACCATCAAACCGCTGCTAGTTTTGCCCAACCAATTAGATACCCAAATCAGTTTATCCCCCGACGGACTGGCATTAATTTTCGACCAATCAGTCACCACAGCAAAACCCACAGCAGCAGACAGTCCCCGCAACGATAGCGGACAGTCGATCGCCACGGGCCGCCTCTGGCTGCTACCCTTATTAGAAATACTTCCAGACAATTCTGGGGCAAAAGTACAACCAGAAGAACTTCCCTTTGCCGGCTATCACCCCCGCTGGCTCCCCTAAATAGATTTGAGATTTGAGATTTGAGATTTGAGATTGAGCGATATTGCTAAATATCAAAAGTGTAAGCTGCTTGTGGCGCATCGGGCCTTTAAATGTCCTGGTGGCGCACCCTTTCTGAGGAAACCCGGTTGCTTCGTAGATTTTTCCTGAGGAATGAGAATTAAATAATACCAATTTCCCAAATTAATGCAACAGTATATGTAGGGTGTGGAGCCATCGACAATCTCTAAAAAAGAGTGAAAATCTAATAGATCCGCACCTTACACATTGGGTGAACGAAACAACCCTCCGTTTCACTCTCGGGAAACAATTTTATTGTGGCAACATTTTTTCACGCATGGTATAACTTACAATCTTTATTGTTCTTGTGGGATGGGCTCTTGTAGCCCGTCCTTTCTGGGCGGGCCCGACATCCCACTTTCAAGAGTGTAAATTATTTAATTCGCGATCCTTACCAAACCATCTGATTGTCGTAGAAACCAGGTTTTTGATCGTAAGTCCTATTTTAAATCCGCAAGCATCAGTCCTAAGATGGTGGATTTTAAATTTTAGATTGAGCGATACTGAATCAATATCAAAAAAAAAGACAACCAAATCGCCAGTTTGGCATCTCAAATCTCAAACCTCAACCTCAAATCTAAACTTCCCATGACCCCCGAAGAAATTAGCAATACCCTTAAAGACTTATTTGGCGAAA
>JAYUGZ010000379.1:0-4571 GCA_043767465.1 Cyanobacteriota bacterium | reverse complement strand
CAGCAGGTGAATTCGCCATCAATTTCAAAGTTTGCACCAAGGCTTCTGGACTAATTAAATTGTGGCGGGAAAGTCCCGAACCGTCGGCCAATATGTAGCTGTTTGGATTTACCCCTAATTGAGTTAAAGCTGTTTTTAACTCCTTCAAACCAATTTCACCTGTATCCTCTTGTGGCACAGGCATCTTGCCTGTGACTGTTTGTGGGACAGGCATCTTGCCTGTGACTTTCCCCAACAATCTCAATAAAACTTCTGCATAAAGATTGTTACTTTCCCGATTGGTTTCCTTCACCAACTCCGCCAGCGGTGGCGATTCAACAAACGCTAATTCCTGCTGATAATTCCGAGAACTAGATGCAACTACAGCTTGTTTGACAGGGATTCCCTCAGCCGCCAGGACTTGCTGAAAATGATCCAAAAAATTATTTGCGGGATTGACAACTGCGACATAAGCTGATTCAGATTCGGCACCAACTTTCAACTGTCCGCTAACTCGAATTGCCGATCGCTCAAATTCCCTGCCAACTTCAATAAACTCCGATTCATTGGGGGCGACAGTCACTGAATTGTTGAGAATTTGCCACTGATTTGCCAGCTTGGGTTCGGCAAAAGTGACTTTCAGATGCTGCCCGATCGCCTGCGGGGACAACACAAGCTCGATCGCATTTTGATTGAAAATCAAACTGTTAACCGGCGCGCCATAGCCAGCTTGCACGTCTTCCCATTCCCAATTGGGATTGACTGCACTGCCTTGAAAATAGCTGTCATCGCCAATCAACTCATTTATGCGATCGACTCCGCGCCGTTTCAACTGCTGCGCCAAATCCTGCAACTGAGCCTCCGCAATGCTCGGATCGCCCCTACCAGCAACATACAAACTCCCATTTCCGCCACTGTAAACCGATGTCTTAATCCGAAAATATGCACCGAGTTTCTGCAAAGCAGCCGCTGTGGTTAGCAGTTTGACATTGGATGCTGGAATGAAATATTTGGTGCTGTCGCGGCTGTAGAGAGTCGCCGTAGATGATAGCGGTTGAATCAAAATGCCCCAGCGCGATCGGCTAAATTCAGCACGATTGGCGATCGCATCTACCTTCGCCCCCAATTCTCCAGGACAAATATCCCCACCAACCGTCGGCGTTTGAGCCACTACCTGCGCCGGATGCCCCAGAATTAGCACTAACAAACTAACCGCAATTCCTTTAATTTTCAAAGCGCAATTTCCATAATCACTATTTAAATTAGATGCGCCAGAGCTGTGAATTGGCACTTTCATCAAGTCAAAACTAATAATAGTAGCGCATATGAATTCTCGGATTGAACAGCGCCTCTACAGGTTTTCCACCTTTGAGGTGTTCTTCCACAATCAACGGTACATCAGTCGGTTTAACTCGACAATACCAGATTTCGTCTGGGGTGACTCGCACAGTCGGGCCAGTGTTGCACTGTCCCTGACAGCTACAGGCTTCAACTGTCACTCCAGGAACCGGTTGGGCTTCAAAAGCAGCTAGCACTGCTGCTGAACCATTTTTCAGGCAAGATTGATACTGGCAGACTAATACACGGCGCGCGAATGGTTGGGTATCTGCTTCTGGGGCTGGAGATTCTGGCATCGGTAAGGATTTATCGGCTGTTTAATTTATCTTAACCATGTTGTCATAGCGATCGCCCGCGCGCTTCTAAACACAGGGCATAATTCGTGAGTGCGATCGCCAAAACCTTTCAAATTCTGGCATTCAAACTTTTCGCCTCCTTCTATCTTGTAACGAATCGCTTCTGCATGGCTGCCTTTCTTAATTCTGTGCCGCGCTTTCCCTATATGATCGGATTTGGAGCCAAAACTCAATTAACCGCCAATCATGCCCAAAACAGTAGCCGATGTCATGAGTCGCGAACCGATCTTAGCGCGACCCTCCATGCCTTTGAACGAAGCGATTAAAATTTTAGCCGATCGACGTATTAGCGGTCTTCCCGTCGTAGATGAGAATGACTTGTTAGTAGGAGTCATCTCCGAAACCGACTTGATGTGGCGGGAAACCGGCGTCACTCCACCCGCTTACATCATGGTACTCGACAGCGTGATTTACCTCGAAAATCCCGGTCGTTACGAGCGAGAACTCCACAAGGCTTTAGGACAAACAGTAGGAGAAGCGATGAGTAAAGAGCCAGTTACCATCGAACCAGACAAATCTCTCTCAGAAGCGGCAAAATTGATGCACGATCGCAGCATCCACCGATTGCCGGTAATCGATACTGCGGGCAAAGTAATCGGCATCCTCACTAGGGGAGATATTATCCGATCGATGGCGGCCGAATCTTAATTAACTTTTGCAGTTGAAAGATTGTATCAGAAAATGAGTCGATCGCTCCTTCAATCTCGCTGACTTTTGGCAATCACCAATTACCAATCACCAATTACCAATTACCAAATTTAAAATCGAATGAGCATTACCCCTGAGTCTGTCGAACAATTGCTAAATTCCGAGGATTTTGGCGAAAGGCTGCGAGGCGTCAACCAACTGCGGCAACTAGAACCCGCGATCGCCTACAATTTGATTCAAATTGCGATCGGCGACAAAAACGTCCGCGTTAGATACGCAGCAGTCAGCCAAATGTCAACCCTCGGCACGCAGAATCTGCCAAACGCTTTAGAGGTACTGCGCAACAGCCTGAACACCGACCCCGAACCCGACGTACAAGCAGCAGCAGCCGATGCTTTGGGCGCCTTGAAATTAACCGCTGCTTTAGACGATTTGCAACAAGTTTACAGCAGTACATCTGAATGGTTGGTGCAACTCAGTATCGTCGCGGCTTTGGGAGAAATGGGAGATCCAAAAGCTTTTCCCATGTTAGAAAATGCCCTGACTTCTGAAAACGAATTGCTCCAAACTATTGCCATTAGCGCATTAGGTGAATTGGGAGATAAACGGGCGCTGCCGCTGCTGCTTCCCTACGCTTCTAACTCAGATTGGCAAATCCGTTACAGAGTCGCTCAAGCTTTGGGGCGGTTGGGCGGCGCTGAAGCAGGGGCGGCTTTGGAAATTCTCGCCAAAGATGACGTTGAGCAAGTTGCTCAGGAGGCTAAAGTCGGACAAGAGAATAGTTTGAAATTGTGAGATTACCACGCCGCGCTTCGCAATGCTGCGCGGTTGTGAATTTTGAATTAATTTAGGATTATTTCTGAGGATTCTAGTAAAAACTTAGTTGGCGCGCGCGAGCAGAATTCAGAAACCCGGTTTCTTCTTATATTTTTCGTAACTAAATCCAAAACTCGTAGAAACCGGGTTTCTGGCCCCCGCGAGTTGGCGCGCGCGAGCAGAACTCAGAAACCCGGTTTCTTCTTATATTTTTCGTAACTAAATCCAAAACTCGTAGAAACCGGGTTTCTGGCCCCCAGCCAACCAACTGCGCACAAAATGTGAAGCTTACTAATTAAAAACAATCTCAAATTCAATTCCATATTCCAATACTGTTCACTTAATCAGATAATTGCTCAGCTCGTACCTGATTTAATCGATAAGTGTCATAGTCACGGAGATTGCCGCGCTCTTGTGCTCGCAATGACAAAAAGCACTAAGTCAACCGTATTGTTCCATATTCAGCACTCTGAACTGTCACCATCGGTTTTTACTTATTTTGCTCGATCAATTAAACTCTAAATTAGATGTTTATACCGTATATTAACGGATAGAACTTATTTTGAAGTATAATTTATCACTTTGAGAAAATGATTGTGGGTAATTATTCTGTGTGAGACTAAGGAGGTGGGAAATGTGGGTTGTATTGAGACTAGGGGCGATCGCACACTGCCATTTCCCAACCAAATTCCGGATCTTGACATCCGCACTTTGAGAATAGCTATAATAAAAATAGATACAACAGTGGCAGGAATTAACGCAATTATTGAAGCGTGCCCAGGCTGCGATCGGGGAAACTATCGTTAAGACAGTAAGCAATCTACCAGCTTTCGTCAAGTCTTACAACTACTTATCATCCCCATGCTCGAACAAATACAAACTTCCGGCGCTCAGTCTGTGGACATTTTAACAGGAGAGCGATCGGCTTCTCAACTCTCACAACCTGCACAAGCCACAACCAATCAAGACTTTATTTATAAAGTTTTAGAACTGACGAACATAGAGCGCGGCAAATTAAGTTTACCCCCCCTAACCTTAAATACTCAGTTATTGAATGCGGCGCAAAATCACACCCAAAACATGGCAGCGCAAGACTTCTTTTCCCATACCGGAAAAGATGGTTCGTCAATGGGAAGTCGGATTACTGCAACGGGCTATAAATTCAGCTCGGCAGCAGAAAACATCGCTGCGGGATCGTCTACACCCGAACAAGTTCTATCATCGTGGATGAACAGCCCCGGCCACCGGACTAACATTCTCAACCCGAATCTGAAAGAGATTGGCATTGGTTACTATTTCTTAGCCAACGATACTGGCAGCGTCAATTACAATCACTATTGGACGCAAGTTTTTGCCAGTTCGCTTGACGGTAGTATCAATCCCGCACCAACTCCAACACCCGTACCAACTCCAACTCCAACTCCAACTCCAACT
>JAYUGZ010000378.1:0-1788 GCA_043767465.1 Cyanobacteriota bacterium | reverse complement strand
TGCAGTTTGTACTAATTTTAGTGGGGATTGTGGCGGTTGGACTGGCAGTAAGTCGAAAACCATTTGCAAACAAAACCATTTCGGGATTACTCGGTTTTATCTGGCTGTGGGCAGGCATTATTTACCATTTGATTTTTTTCACAAAAATCAGTCCACCCGCTTATATTTTTGGCGCGCTGTTTGTTTTTCAAGGCGGGTTGTTTTTATACGAAGGTGTGGTGAGAAATAGTTTGAGTTTTCGCGCTAGCCAGAACTTTTACGGCTTGCTTGGGGCGATTTTTATCACTTATGCGCTGGTGATTTATCCGTTAATCGGCTATGCGCTGGGGCGAACTTTTCCCACATCACCGACATTCGGCGTACCTTGTCCTACAACCATTTTCACGTTCGGCTTGCTACTCTGGACAGACAAAAAAATTCCCTCTAGTTTATTGATTGTTCCGGTTTTGTGGTCGATCGTCGGAACTTCGGCGGCGTTGACTTTCGGGATTAAAGAAGATTTCGGATTACTCGTCGCAGGAACGATCGGAACGGCTTCTATTATTTGGCATAATTTAAGGTCAAAAGGAGAGAAATTATTATCAACAAGTTAATCGCTGCATGGCATGAAATTATTGGCGATTTTAGTACGTTTAGCCTTTTTACTTCAGGAATCGCAAATGCTTATGTTCATTTAGTAGCAGCTAACATTACAGGCAGGAGAGCTTCGTGGTAAAGCGTAATTGTGGTGGCACCATTATCATCATTGGGGCTGGAATTGCTGGGCTGGCAGCAGGTTGCTATGCACAGATGAATGGTTATCGATCGCAGATATTTGAAATGCACGATCAACCTGGTGGGCTGTGTACGGCATGGCGACGACAGGGATTTATTTTTGATGGTTGCATTCACTATTTGTTTGGCTCTGGGCAGGGACAGCCTTTCTATCGGCTCTGGGAAGAACTTGGCGTTGTGCCCCAGCAACAATTTGTCCATCACGATGAATTGCTACGAGTGAGCGAACCTCATGGTAAAACCTTAATTGTCTACAGCAATCCCGATCGGCTGGAGCAGCATTTAAAAGAACTATCACCCGTTGATCGGCGATTAATTAGCGATTTCTGTGCTGGGATTCGGACGTTTACTCACTTCGATCTATCCCTACTTCAGCAGCAACCCAAAGCATTAATGCGCCTGGGTGACTGGGGACGCCTGGTGGGAAAAATGTTGCCGTTTGTATGCCCACTGGCGCGGTGGGGAAACTTCTCAGCAGCGGAGTTTGCCGATCGCTTCCAAGATCCATTTCTTCGCCGTGCTATTCCTCAGATGTTTGCCTGGGAAAGCATTCCAGTGATGGTGGGTATGTCTCTACTGGCGTATATGCACACCAAAAATGCTGGATTTCCGCTGGGAGGATCGCTCCAATTTGCTCAAAAGATCGCCAGACGCTATCGGGAATTAGGAGGTGAAATCCACTATGAATCGCAAGTAGAAAAGATTTTAATCGAGAAGCATCGAGCGAATGGTGTGCGATTATATGACAACGAAGAATACTTTGCCGATCGAATTATTTCAGCCTGTGATGGACACAATACGCTCTTTGGGTTACTCGTTGGCGGAGCCTCTCCGAAGGAGAATCGGCAATATGTCCCCCGCGAGATGCAACGTTACTATGATGGACACTTACCCATTCATTCTCAACTACAGGTATCACTAGGGCGTCGGTTCAGTATGCGGCCTTGACAAAACAAACTGGAAATGATAAGTGAATTGAGAAGCCTGTTGAATTCTCACAATCAGAAAGAAAAA
>JAYUGZ010000377.1:0-11481 GCA_043767465.1 Cyanobacteriota bacterium | reverse complement strand
CAGATTTGAGCGAAAATTGACAAGGAGTTTTGAACAATGATCGAAAATGTTGTTGTTAAGGTCAATCGCGATCGCAAATTTGAGTTACCTCCAGAAATTACAGACAAACTTCGGGTAGGGGATGAATACAAGGTATTGGTGACAGAAGGAGAAATCGTCTTGAGAAAAGTTGAAAAGCCATTAGTAGATTTAGATGAATTTTTCAACAGCCTCGATCAAATGGAGCCTGACCCCAATCAGTTGAGTGTGCAAGAGATTAGTGATGTTGTTAAGGAAATGCGAAGAGAAAGACGGTCGAATTTTGACACCGCAAGACTTTCTCAGTCGTTATTTTCCCAGTGCTTAATTACCTAAGTGGTTTAATTACATTACTATCAAAGTGTAAAAGGAAGCGCGATCGCACTTCCTGATTTTAGTCGCTTCACCCTACCAATCAGTTGAGTTGTGGCTAAATTTTAGTTAGCATTGTTATCGTCGAGGTCTAGATTTTGTATTGGCAGTTCTGAATCTAGTGATGTAGGTATTTGGATCTTAACAACAATTACTATTTGATTTTTTTCAATACTTATATTACTTATATTAACTATGCTCTTTTCAGGCAACAAATTACTGGCTGGCAATTTAGCACATGACTGAGTTTTATATCCAGCATCATCCAGCCATTCAGCAATATTTCTCCAATTTTCGATCTTTTCAATCCCTTTACCCACAAAGCCTTTAACGTATCTATAAATGGTGGCACACAGGTCAGTTTCCACACCTTTGGGATTTTTTTGCAGCTTTTCGGCGATTTCAGCGGGACTATTGCCGCAAAGCAACCCCCGCAGGTGCAGCTTTTCTACGGGGGTGAGAGGCTTTCCCTTAACGGCGGCCAAGTCTGCGTACAGAGTTTTTAGATCCCAGCGGCTTTCTGCTTCGACGAAGCGATCGTTTGTGGATGCCATAAATAGGTGTGTGTGAAGTTCCTGATGGAAGTCTAACATAAGTCCTGATGTAAGTCAGGTTATTACCAGACTCAGCTAGGTTATTATACTTGAAAGCTCAAGTGTAAATAGTGCAGTTTACACGTAAAAAAGTTTGTGGCAGGGATTTTGAGTGATTACTGACTACAGTTAGTGTTACGACAGGGATTAGGGCTGAATTTTGGTAATTTTCTCGCTTAACTGTGTGATTAGTTTTGAGGTGCCGGAGAACGTTTTAGTCGAACGACTGAAAAAACGGGCTATCAAAGAGGGGCGTACTGATGATACCCCAGAAGTGTTGCGTAACCGTTTATCGCCTCCTCATCCCCCAAAGCGCCTAGCTCTGCTTAAAGCGATCTCACTAAACTGAGGAAAAAGTCAAACCGAGGAGGGCTATTGAATCCGTCAGATAACTTTCCTTGTCAATTATTAGCATTAATTGCCTATATTTCCTAAGAAACAGATATTCATCGTCAAGGATTTTTAGCAATGAATTCAGATCAACAATATGTATCGAACATACACATAGCCCTTTATCCCCGATGGGCTTATACAGGCGGTTCGATTTCTGCAACAGTCAAAGGAAGGGAGGTGACTCTTCAAGGTTATCAAGAACCCAACGATGAAGAGTGGAATTTGATTGTTAATAAAGTTCACACTGCCTTGGGATTTGAACCAAAGATAAAGTTCTGTAAGCTAGGTGAGAACCCATCAAATCTGGGCGAAAAAGTAGATAAAGCTCCAACACCCAATCAACCGGCGGCAGAAAGTATCATGGGCGGAAAAGTAGATAAAGCTTCAACACCCAATCAATCGGCGGCAGAAAGTATCATGGGCTTGCTGAATTTTGTGATCGACGCTAAAAAAGCTATTGACAAAAAATCAGCCAAAGACATTGAAATATTAAAGAGCTTCTTGAAAGATTGTCAAATAACAATAGAAAAAGGGACTCAAACTGTAGGAGGAGGGGTAGGAGATACAACTAAAAAGGTATCTCATTTGCTTAATGAAGCAACTAAGGGAGTAGGTAAGATACCAGCCTCTCTCAGGAATACAATAATGACTTTATGGGATACAACTTGGCGCGATCGCCTATTCTATAATCTTACCCAAGGCGTTGACCTGGATAAAGCTAAGGATACTGTTAAAAAGCTAAAAGCAGTTTATCCTAGCGAAAAACCTAGCCAGATTGCCAATCGTCTCATTCAGGAAAAAGCAATTTTTTCAACAGCGGTAGCAGCATTGGGTGTGGGAGCCACGATAATAAGTGGTGGTTTAGCTGCACCAGCTACAGCATTAGTTGATTTTTATAATAGCAGCTTACTATTGGTAGAACTTTGCTATCAGATTTCAGTTGTGTATGGATTTGACGATATCGACGATCCAGCACGTCAAACAGAACTTTTAGGAATTTTTAGTCTCGCTCTTAGTGCTACAGAAGCTACCCAACTAGGTCTAGGATTTTTGTTCAAACATACTCCAATTGCTAACTGGACAATTAGCGCTTCCACTAATGTATTCGTATTCAATCTAGTAGGCTATACAGCTTGCCAGTTCTATGAAGCCAAGCTCAAAGGAATGGCTAGTCCAATAACTTCCGAAGAGGATTATTCATCTTTACTAGAAAAAGTCAAGATTTCCTCGAAGGACAGCTTATCACAAAAAACAGTTTTCGACAAAATCGTTGCTCAAACTGCTGTCATATTGCCTAGTCTTTCTGAGGCTTGAGCGGTATAAGGAAAGAGCAATTCTCGGAGAGCGATAACTGCGATCGCCCTTAATCTCCAAAAGAGTGACCGCCCTTAATCTCCAAAAGAGCGATCGCCCTTAATCTCACTCAAAGAAACCGGGTTTTTTACCGAATTTACGGTGTGTAACCAAGTATTTCGTAAAAAAAACCGGTTTCTGGGCCCCCATCGTCCAGGACTATTAAACTAGATTTTAGTTGATCTCAATCAATTTCTTTGGTCAAGTGCGATCGCCCTTAATGTCCAAAAGTGCGATCGCCATCCTAAAATTAATTAATGTTATAATCATCAATCAAATACCATTTAGTAGTAAACCACTTATTTTGAATAATGGGACAGATACTTCTGAAGAGACCCCAGAAGTTATAGAACAAGATATAATAGACCAAACGATTGAAGTAGGAAGTGGTTGTAACTGGACAGGCAGTGGAGTAGAACCTCAGTGGCATAATCCAAAATCCATCAAAGCCTACGACCATATCGATCGCCATCATGGTCCAAAACTGAAACCCCTTAATTTTAGAGGCAGGGCAGCATCCAAAAATCAGCCTCAAGGTCAGTGGCTAAATGCTCAAGACTGGGTAAAAGCTGAACAAGTGACACCGAAATATCCCGGTTGTTACATTATAAATTTTAAGCGTTCTATTGGGAAAGTTCACTATCCCGATGGGATAATAATTGAAAATGTTACCCATGCTTTTATTAAAAGGAAACCAGATGGAACATTTAAATCTGCTTATCCCGTTCTCAATGATGCTACGCTGTCCTCATTAGATAGGAGCGATGAAGATGAATAACTATAGCAATTTTACAATCCAACTAGAAGCACCTAATGGCGAACAATATGCCGACACACCAGATGACTCATTAGGAGAACTTTCGCATTTTGAATTAGGGCTGAAACTATTTTGCTTTGAATGTGACCATCTAGTATCAATAGAAATCGGTGAAGAAAAACTAAAAGTTTTTTTAGACCCCGATATCTGTATGCTCCTAGAAGATGAACTCCCCAAGAAAATTAGTGAGTTATCCCAAGGCAAACCCATCAACATAGAATTTGTTGAAAGTCTTTGCATGACTCTGGAATTACAGCCCTTAGCCAACGATGGAATTAGCTGTAATTTAAAAAGATTTGGATATTTATCTCCAAACCAGTTTACCCTAAAATCCAGAAATCAACACTTTCAACTGAATAAAACTCAAGTTATAAAAGAGTTAAAGGGATTTGTCGAACAACTCATGGAAATGGCTCTAAATGGCGGCTATATCACCCTCGAAGAAAAACAAGAATTCCTGATGCCATTCCGCGAAATTGCGCCTGCTTCGGCTATTTGTTAATTAAGCGCGATCGCCCTTAATCTCCAAAATGTGCGTGAAGCGCAGCTATCCCGTAGGGAATCGCCCCTACTAACCCCTAACATAAGTTCCCAAAAATACCTGCTGGTTCCTCATCTCCTCTGCTGAAACTGTTGTTAACCTGCCATGTGTTCAGATTCTAATCGTTCAGCCTCAGATTCCTGGGCTGCTATATCTGCTTCAATCATCTCTTTATTCGTATGATAATAAGCCAAGGCAGCATAAACTTGAGATAAAGTTAAATGAGGAATTTCTTCTGCAATCTCCTCTGGACTCATACCCATCTTATAATCAATAGTAATCCGTCGTACTGTCACTCCCGTACCCGCAACGATCGGACAACCATTATGAATTCCCGGATTGGTAGTAATCAGCGTTCCAATATCGATCGCGACTGACGCAACAGGCATAATTTTACCCCTGTAAACTTTCTATTCTACTTTACCATATTTTATACTCTATTTCTAATTAAGTGCGATCGCCCTTAATGTCACTTCCCTTAATTACAAAACAAACTCGGCTCTACATGAAAAAAACTCCCCAGAATCAATGCCAGCTCTTTACCAATATCTCCCTCGCCATTAACCACTTCAGACACTTTTTTTTCAGAGCCCATAACGGGCACCAAGTCAGCAGGTTGTAACTCTCTTTGTTCCATCAAAAACAGTAGTATTGAATGAGGCGTTGCTGTGGTTCCTGGTGCATAGTATTCTTGCTCAAATTTTTCAATCAATGCAATCAGTAATTCATATAACTCATTTTCTTCAGGAGTGCGATCGCCCCGGTGCATCAACTCTTCCACCATAGCCAGAGCTTTCTCATTATCCGCTTCGTTTCTAATTATTTTCGGCTGATACTGAGACAATAACTCTTTGTATTTATCTGGATTAAAAGTAAGGGTCATTTTTCCATTTCTCCTTATCATACTCAGCATGGGTGAGAATATATTTGATATAAATTAATTTGCTTTCATAATCAATACTAACGATTAATCGATAATTATTACCTTTGATATTAAAAACTGTAAACCCTCCAACAGCTTCGGCTTTAGGAAAAACAGATTGTACCTCAATTAAGTTAGACCATTTAGCCTTGCTAGTAATTTTAAATTAGTTATCCAAAGCTTCCCCGCAATCAGCATGAGTTTCGCTGTATTCACGCACCCGTCGGTAGCTGATTATGTGCATCTACTATAAGCAATTTAAACTAAATTTCAGTTTAGCTCAACTAATTTATTTCGTCAAGTGCGATCGCGCTTAATCTCCAAAAGTGCGATCGCCCATATTTTAGCAATACAAACAATCAAACTACTGGCTCAAATAGATCGCTTTAACACTTGTCTCACAGAACCGTACATCTCACTTGTCAACCCATCTAGTTCATGCTCAATATCTTCCCATCGACCCAATTTACTTGTCCACTTGCCATTCGGTAATTGTCTAGCCGCGTGCGTTGGTTCCCCGTCGGGAGTAGCATATATGGCTATCTTCTCAAAACCCGATTCAAAGTCAGAACTTTCGCAAGGTTGGAATCCCACCGTTTGATAAGCTTGAATAAAAGCTGCGATCGTTAATTCCGCTGGCACACCATCAGGCCAATAATAGGGACTGTTTGGTTCTAGAGGATTCCACCAGCGATCGTCTTCACCAGCAGCCCAAGCAAAACAATTATAAGCGCGTGTTGCTGGGCTAGTGATGCGATATCCCGTAGCAGCTAAGTGAGGAAATTCATCTTCTTTATACTTTTCCAGCTTGCCATCTATAGCCATTTTCTGTGCCCCACTGTATCCACGCCTCTGCCATTTGTTTGAGCCTGCCGCGCTGTTCAGACTTAACAGGATTAGCACCTGTAATCGCTTGCAATGCCCAAAACCAATGATCCGGCTCTTGCTCTAATTCTCGCAGAATTAGGGGAACAACAGCTTGACCCATACCGATAATTCTTTGATATGCTGGGTGCATTGACATTTTAGTAACTAACGACATCATTCCTGTTTCGCGCCGCCATTGTTCCGCCAGCTCAAAGAAATTTTCTTCTATCTCTGCTGTTTCCCAAATGGGATATGAGAAAGTAGCATTTAGCCCAGAAATTTGGTAGGTTCTTTCCATCAGGTTCACACCTCGCAGGTTCCTGAAAATATTAATTACTTTCTACTTTACCATATTTTATACTCTACTTCTAATTAAGTGCGATCGCCCTTCATATCCAAAAGTGCGATCGCCCCAAAGTTAACTGTCAACTTATCAAACACCGTCCCTCAAGGAAATTAACCTTGAGTATGCGGTAAATCAAACACCAATTCAAATCGGATGTTGGGCACTCGTTGCCGAAACAACACAGGACTTAGGCAGAACCCACCTATAGTGAAAGTAGGGGCTCTTCCCCCCCGTGGTTGCCCCTAGATCGGTCGATGGTGCATCCAGGACTGAACAATGGCACAATAGGGGAAACTTCCAACAGATTGCAGGGCATGAGCGACAGCGAGCGGATTTCAGTGGTTTTGCCAACACAGGCTAAAAAGGATCTCGAAAAGTTGTGCGATCTCGAAAAGCGATCGATCTCCAACTTTGTCTACCTTCTAATTCAGGATGCGATCGACCAAGCAAAAGCATCCGGCAAGCTCAAATCAACAGATGACTGAAACTAAAACTTGATTTATCGTGCTTAATTTTTAAATCGAGAAGTGCGAAAAAACTCGCCTACTGCCATGCTAATATTCATTAAATGAGAGGTGTAAAAACATGGCAAGAAGCAGGCATATCTCCAGAAGATGCCAGAAGAATTCAGAACGTAGCCGATCGCACAAAACAAACTATCATCGTTGGAGACAAAAATGAATCTAACTGATGAGATTACAATCAATCAAATTCAACAAGAATTAATTAGCCAAGAAGATGCAAAAAACTGGTTTTTAAGCTTCCCAACCGAATACCAGCAGGAAATATTGCAGCGGCTATCCTACATGACCCTCCAAGCAGGGGCGCGAGAAGAAGATGTTTCCCTAGCAATTGCCAAATCAAAACTTCGCCCAACTTACACCCCTTGTGTGTTGCTGAGCAAAGGGCGATTAAAAGAACAAATGGCAAAGCTTTTGAAACTGCCGCCCTTAGAGTTTATCAAAGCCTTTTTCCTGTTAATGAGTTTATTAGCAATTGCCGATGCCCGCAGGTACTGCAAATATTGTCAAGATGGCTGTAGCCACTGGTGGCATCGCGATTTGAGCGATCGCAAAATTTTAGATGAAATTCGGCGCGAGTTTCAACAAAGCATTCTGGTTTGAGTTATAATCTGCTGTGATGCGATCGCCCGATCGCCCTTCATCCCTCACCCAACTCCTCAAATTGTCCAATCTTCAAACCTCAAACCCGGTACTCGCTCAAAATCCCGGCGGTTCCGCGTCACCAGAATATCATTTTTCGACATCACAACAGCAGCAATCCGTAAATCCTGAGTGCCGATGCGAATCTTTTGACGCAAAAGCTCAGAGAAACAATTAGAAGCATCCAGGTCAAAATCAAGCAAATTGACAGTTGCGAAATAATTCCATGTAGCACTCAGCTTTGCGTAAGCTGATATCAGTTTCTCTGGTGAGTTAGCCCGTCTAATACTATTGAGTCTGCCATAAAACTGTTCCTCCAATGTAATTAAGGTGACACCAATATCTTCAGGATTGACTGCATTAATTCGTTGAGTTAAAACAGGATGATTTTGTTGAAAAAGTGACACATGATCTGTATCTAGTACCCAAAAACTCACTTGACTGCTTCCTCCGCATCCATTTTTAGATAATACTCTGCCATTTCCGCATCTCGATCGCGCCGAAGTTGCTGTATATCCTCCAGCATCTCATCAAATTGCGGATCGTCTTGAAACATTCCAGCAAACTTCATCCAAGGATGTTCGGGTTTAGGCGGTTGAATTTCTAAAGAAATGAGTTCAGCTTTTTCTAGCCGATCGCCCACAACTAAGCTAATATTGGTAATAACCTCTTCCCGACTATTACCCTCAGTTGTACATCCAGCCCAACCCAAAACCATCGCTTGATACTTTCCCTCTGTTTCCTGTTCAATCAGGACTGTCAAGGCTGGGGAATCGGGCTTTTGCTGTTGGATTTCCAGAGAAATAATTTCAGCTTTTTCTAGCCGATTTGTGACCAACTGGCTGAGATTTGTTATAGCTTCTTCGCGAGTATTTCCCTCAGCTTGACATTCTGGCAAACCCAAAACAATCGCTTGATATTTTCCCTCTGTTTCCTGTTCGATAAGGACTGTCAAGGAAAAGTCAGTTAATTTTTTCGACGGCTTTAGTAATATTTTGGCAGTCATAATAGTAAATTCAAGGAACAATTATCTCTTTAATTATAACTCATACTAAATCCGGCTTAAATACTCCATTTATCTCTTAGTCCGCGCAGGCGGACTTCGTTTGTCTAGCCGCGGTTTCAACCGCCGGGTGACTTTGTTTATGTGCCCGTAAACTCCGCGGTTTCAACCGCCGGGTGACTACAAACAACTTGTGTAAGGACGATCGCCCTTAAAGCCGATCGCCCTACCCAAATCTACGAATCGCGATCGAGCTTAAGCACAGCCATAAAAGCCTCCTGCGGCACATCCACAGTACCCACAGACTTCATCCGCTTCTTACCCTTCGCCTGCTTTTGCAGCAACTTCTTCTTCCGCGAAATATCACCACCGTAACACTTCGCCAACACATCCTTCCGCAAAGCCGGAATATGTTCCGAAGCAATCACCTTAGCGCCAATAGTCGCTTGAATCGGCACCTTAAATTGATGGCGAGGAATCAACTCCTTCAGTTTTTCAGTCAAGCCCCGGCCCACATTATAAGCCTTATCCCGGTGCACGATCATTGCCAAAGCATCAACCGCCTCGCCATTAATTAAAATGTCCAGTTTCACCAACGGATTTTCGCGGTAGCCAATCAGGTGATACTCCATACTCGCATAACCACGCGATCGCGATTTCATCTGATCAAAAAAGTCCGTCACCACCTCAGCCAAAGGCAACTCATAAACCAGCGTAGTCCGCCCCTGACTCAGATACTTCATATCCATAAAAATGCCCCGCCGATTTTGGGACAATTCCATCAGCGCGCCCACATAAGTTTCCGGCGACAGCATTTCTACCCGCACATAAGGTTCCTCAATTTTCTCGCGATACTGAGGATCTGGCAAGTGACTCGGATTGTCAATTGTTAACACTTCTCCCTTAATTGTGGTGACTTGATAAACCACAGAAGGAGCCGTAACAATCAAATCCAAATTGTATTCTCTCTCCAATCTTTCCTGCACGATTTCCATGTGCAGCAAACCTAAGAAACCGCAGCGAAAACCAAATCCCATCGCGCTCGAAGTTTCCGGTTCGTAGGAAAGCGCCGCATCATTTAGTTCCAGTTTTTCTAGAGCTTCCCGCAAGTCCGGAAATTGGTCAGCATCGATCGGGAATAAGCCACAAAAAACCATCGGATTTGCCTCTGTATAACCCGGCCAAGGCTCCGATGCAGGCTTTTTGACCAAAGTAATCGTATCCCCGACGCGAGCATCAGCTACTGCCTTAATTGCCGCGCCCAGATAACCAACTTCTCCCGCGTGCAGTTCGTCTACTTGCACTTGCGTCGGTGACAGGATGCCCAATTCATCGATGACATATTCCTTCCCCGAAACCATCAACAAAACCCGATCGCCCTTTTTGACACTTCCGTCCATCACCCGGAAATACACAATTACCCCACGGTAAGCATCATAATAACTATCAAAAATTAGCGCCCTGAGCGGTTTATCAACAGTATCCTGCGGCGGCGGCACTAATTCGACGATCGCCTCCAAAATCTCATCAATACCAATTCCTTCCTTAGCAGAAGCCTCAATCGCCCCGCTACAGTCCAGACCGATAATTTCTTCAATTTCCCCTTTTACCCGTTCCGGTTCCGCCCCTGGTAGGTCAATTTTATTTAAAACTGGAATAATTTCCAAATTATTTCCCAAGGCAAGGTAGACATTTGCCAAGGTTTGTGCTTCCACGCCTTGAGAAGCGTCTACCACCAGCAGCGCCCCTTCGCAAGCAGCGAGCGATCGCGACACCTCGTAGGAGAAGTCAACGTGTCCGGGAGTGTCGATCAGATTCAGCACGTACTCCTGACCGTCCTTGGCAGTGTAATTCATCCGAGCCGCTTGTAGCTTGATCGTAATGCCACGTTCGCGTTCGATATCCATATTGTCTAAAAACTGCTCCTTCATCTCCCGTGCTTGGACAGTCCCAGTTTGCTGCAACAGGCGATCGGCCAAAGTGGATTTTCCGTGGTCGATGTGAGCAATAATCGAAAAATTACGAATGCGAGATACAGGAACGTTTGTCATAAAAACCTATCGGCAAAAGATTGACTTTTGTTGTATTATAAAACTTCATTCAATCTACAATCATTTATAGTCATTTAGAGACTTAGATCCAATTTAATTTTTTATCGGCGCTGCATTGACACATCCATTGTATTTATGCTATGTTCAGTTGTTTAGCGTGGATTTTACCTGCACAAGCTAGTCAAGTAGGCGCTGGCAAAATTATCTTTCCCTCACTACAGTTCAGTCAGGTGGCTCCCTAGTGGCTCTACAAAGGGCGATCGCCAACTTAAAAATATTGGTTAGAAATTGCTGGCGCTTGACAAGCAGCAGATAATTTGGTCAAATGACGGAAGCGGGACGGTAAGGGTGTAAAAACTATAGGTTTTCATCCGCTGTGCATCTCTACTAGGGGCAAGGTCTCACTTCCTTCAACACAAAAAGGCGTAAATTCCTAGAAGGAATTGAAACTTAAGAATTAAAAATAGGATTTTTTAACTATGAGCGAGTCAAGTATACCCTCCCACGGTTCGTCAGAAAAAGTGGAACTGTCTATCCATATCGATTCTGAACTGTTAGACCAAATTAAGCACTTGACGAATGACCCCAGCAAAGTCATTGAAACAGCAATCAAGCAGTGGCTCCGAGGCGAGCGCCGCGAAGACGATCAGGCTATGAGCTTGCGCCGCAACCCCCCAGTCCCGCCCCGCGGCGAGTGGAACGACTGAGGTTCTCTCCTCTGTCGCCCTCTGAGAGCGCGCCCAAATCTGCTGGGTGTGAAATTGCCGGCTAGGAAATTTCGATCGCCCGCGCCAGCTCGGGCTTCGATATCCGGCAGATTTCAGGGCGAAATACAGGTTGTTCTGAGTAATATGGGCTCACTCACAACCGGGGAACTCTTCTCTTGTGACGGTAAAATGTGCCAGCCAGTCCCCGAGTTGAGTTACCCGCAGCCTCAAAAATTGGCGGAATTTTCAAACTCGATGTTAATCTGTGCAGACTACTAATTCCTAAATCTTAATTTGTATTGTTTAATCACCCAAAATAGCTGACAACAAATATA
>JAYUGZ010000376.1:0-4589 GCA_043767465.1 Cyanobacteriota bacterium | reverse complement strand
CTGGGAATGCCAATTACCAACACCACCTCAACTTTGATTCAAGCCGAAACACTAGAACTATTAGAATGGCCGCGCCTGTGTCAGCACTTGGCTACCTTCGCGGCTACCAAACTCGGCGTCGCCGCCGCCCTCGATCTCCAAATTCCGCCAACGATCGCCCAAACAACAGAACTCCTCGCCCAAACTCAGGAAGCTTATCAGTTAGAAAGCCGCGCTGGCGGTGCTTTGAGTTTTGACGGCATCCAAGACATCGGCGTTTCCCTGCAACGAGCCGAACTGCAAGGTTTGCTCAGCGGCGAAGAATTGCTGGCAATTGCTACCACCCTGGCTGGAGCGAGGCAATTGCGCCGGATCATTGACTCTGCGCCCGATGTCCCGACTCTCAAAGAACTGGCATCGCAATTGCGGACTTATCCTGAAATCGAGCAAGAAATCCACCGCTGTATAGACGATCGCGCTCAAGTAGCCGATCGAGCCACTCCTAAATTAGCAGGAATTCGAGTACAAATGCGACAAGTGCGCGATCGCATTTATCAAATATTGCAAGGCATTTTGCAGCGCCAATCCAACGCCGTCCAAGAACAGGTAATTACCCAAAGAAGCTCGCGCTTTGTAATTCCCGTCAAAGCTCCCCAAAAAGATGCCATACCCGGCATCGTTCACGACTCCTCCGCCAGCGGCGCGACACTGTACGTAGAACCCCACAACACAGTCAATCTTAACAACCAAATGCGACAGTTGCTCAGGCAAGAACAAGCCGAAGAAGAAGCAGTCCGCCGCGCCCTCACCGAGCAAGTCGCAGCAGTCAAACCAGATTTAGACAGATTGGTGGTGGTAGTAACAACTTTAGATTTAGCTGCTGCTAAAGCGCGCTACGGTTATTGGCTCCAAGCAAACCCGCCGAAATTTATCGAATTGGGAGAACCAGAATTAGCACCCAAAAATACAGAAAATATAGATCAGGAAAATTCAGATGAGGAACAAGCAGAACAGAGCCAAGTATTAACTCGCAATCTGCGATCGCAAATCACCTTGCGACATTTGCGCCATCCCTTATTAGTTTGGCAGCAGCAATACGAACAAGGCTTTACAGTCGTACCAGTCGATTTAACCATCGGGCCGCACATTCGCGTCGTCGCCATCACCGGCCCCAACACCGGTGGCAAAACTGTCACCCTCAAAACCTTGGGATTGGCTGCTTTAATGGCGAAAGCCGGAATGTTTGTCGCCGCCCGCGAACCCGTAGAATTGCCTTGGTTTGACAACATTCTTGCCGATATTGGTGACGAACAATCTTTGCAGCAAAGTTTGTCTACTTTCTCCGGCCACATCCGCCGCATCAGCCGTATTTTAGAAGTTTTGCATAATAAATCGCAGCCTGAAAAGGCAGAAAATTCAAACGTCCCAATTCCGAATATTTCGGCTACTTCGGATTCTCTCAGTACAAATACGCTCAGTACAAATTCCCCAGCCCCCATACTTCGGCTACGCACTTCAACGGAGCTCAGTACAAGCTCAGCACAAGTGCCCCATGCCCCATGCCCAATTCCCAAATCTTTAGTTTTGTTAGACGAAGTAGGAGCGGGAACAGATCCATCTGAAGGCAGTGCATTGGCGATCGCCCTATTGCAATATCTCGCCCAACATTCCCTACTAACGATCGCAACTACCCACTTTGGCGAACTCAAAGCCCTCAAATATCAAGACGCGCGCTTTGAAAATGCCTCAGTAGAATTTGATGACAGTTCAATGCAGCCAACCTATCGCCTGCTGTGGGGAATTCCCGGACGTTCCAACGCCCTCACCATTGCCAAAAGACTCGGTTTGCTAGCATCCATAGTCGATGAAGCTCAAACCTATGTTGGGGGAGCATCTCAAGATGTCAATCAAGTGATTGCAGGACTCGAAGCCCAGCGCCGGAAACAGGAAACCAAGGCCAGAGAAGCAACTCAACTGCTACACCAAACCGAAAAACTGCACAGGGAAGTTTCTCAAAAAGCAGCAGCTTTGCAAGAGCGGGAACGAGAACTAAAAATAGCTCAGGAAGTGGCGGTAAATGAGGCAATCGGGTCGGCAAAATCAGAAATTGCTCAAATTATTCGGAAATTGCAGGCGGGCGATCAAACGGCTCAAAATGCCCAACAGGCGACAGATACCTTAAATCAAATTTCCCAAAAACATTTGCCGTCGCGGAAAGCACCAGCGAAGCCGAAACCGGGTTTTATGCCGAAAACGGGCGATCGCATCCGCATTCCCAGCCTGGGCCAAACCGCCGAAGTCCTCAGCGGGCCTGATGCTAACGAAGAGTTGAGCGTGCGGTTTGGGATCATGAAAATGACTGTAAAACTGGCAGACATTGAATCGCTCGACGGTGAAAAACCGGAAACCAAAGCTCAATTAGCCAAGGTTGCAGCCGCTTCAGCCACTACTGCTAAGGCGAAGCAAGCAGCCTCGGAACCGGCCAAACCCAATCCCGAAATCGCCATCCGCACTGCTAATAATTCGATCGACCTTCGGGGCGCCAGAGTCTCAGACGGCGAAATCGAAATCGACAGAGCTCTGTCCAAAGCCGTCGAATACGGTGCGCTGTGGATAATTCATGGTAAAGGAACGGGACAGTTGCGGCGCGGGGTGCACGAGTTCCTCGCTACTCACCCGCAGGTTTCCCGCTTTGAGCTCGCTAGTCAAAAAGAAGGAGGTGGAGGTGTGACAGTGGTTTATCTCAAATAAGCTGGCGTGCATCTAAATTTTCAGAATCACATTTCTTGAAACTCTTGTGGGGTGGGCATCCTGCCCGCCCAAAAACTTAAATCTTTTCGGCCGCAACAGCTTAGTCCGAACACACAGAATTGATTTCGGACACCGGGCGGCGTAGGATGGTTGGGGGTAAAAATTTATGGGTTTTTCTGGTTGCTGTCGATCGAACTTGCAACCGCAACTTTCAACTCTCCAATCCGTCCAGCAACTAGGATTGCCGGAATCAAAGCAACGAGTTATGGAGACAAATTAACAGAATCTGCTTTTGTCCGGCCGCCAAACAAAAGCACTGCATACTGTCGATATCCTGCCTCAACCTGTCTTATTTCCCGTGCCCAAGCCATGCGCTCGACTGTAAAGCCCTCCGCTCCCACAAACGAAACGGGCCCATCTCCCAACTGGGAAGAATTGACCCAAAAAGCACCAGAACCTACCCAGTTGGACAACATTAAAGCCCAACTGGATTTAGTGTTGTTAGCCCTAGAAGCGCTGGCAGAAATTGGCTCAGAGGCGATGCTCAAGGTAGCAGCCGAACTGAATTTAGAGCCAATGGTAGCCGATCGCGTGGCTTTGTGGCGGCTGCGCCAATCTAACCCGCTGCGGAAAGGCCAGGGAGGGCGAAAAAAACTGGATGTGGAGGAAGCGCGATCGCTCGTTTTGATAAGCTGTAATTTGGCAAAACAGCATCAAGCTTTAATCCGCCGCGCCGTTGCTTTGCTGGAACAAATGGCCTCTTCAAACCGCGAACCTCACACAGTTGCTTTGTTGGGAGACTATATTGATAGGTTCAGCAACACTTATGCCGATCGCATGGAAGATGCAGAAAACTTATCGGCAAAAGAACTAACTAATTTGGCCCTGAAACTCCTGATCGATTTGCTATTTTACAGCAGTCCCGGCGGCCATCGACGCCTCTGGCTGGCTCTCCTAGACCGCGCTAAGACTTAAGCAGAATAAACATCATGAAGTAGAGGCAGAGCCTCCCGCTCTTCATTCCAAAGCAGAGCTTGGAAATAACAAATAACAAATAACAAATAACAAATAACAAATAACAAACAACAAATAACAAACAACAAATAACAAATAACAAACAACAAATATGGTTTTGAAACGCTACACGCCCCCCACTTGCACGCTGGAAATTACAGCCAAAAGTTCGCCTCTATCTCGCTGGGCGGGCCAACCCGTGTTTAAATCTTTAAATTTCGAGTTGCGGCTCGACGACCCGAGACTACCAGATACTCAACACGTTACACTTAGGGGCGATCGCACTCAACTCGAAACCCTCCACGAAGCTGTCAGCAACTACGTCCAAAACTTCCTCGGCGCATCCCGCGATTGGGAAAACAATATCGAGCCTGAAACTAGCCCTACTGCGGGCGCCGACTTGCCAGAAGTCGCGCGTAATGCCGTTACAGTCGATCGACCCCCCAACACCTCCGAACTAGCCACAGCCGCCCCAAACACTTCCTATCTTCCCATTCCCCCCCGCCTAGAACCCCGCGGCTTGCTCGCCCACAACTTATTTTTAGGCTCATTGAGCGCCGCCGAATCCGGGCCGGAAGTACACCTGAGCACCCTGCAACTGTTTGACTTGGCCACAGCACTAGATGACTGCGCCGCCGAAGTGATGGTGATCCCCAACCTCAACCGCAATCGCGGACGGGCGAAAGCAGTACCCTGGCTGAATATCGCAGCCATGCTGGTCGCCGGCGCGGGCTTGACGACCGGAATTGTCAAAATGCTCGATCGACCCGCCACCTCCCCACAAACCGCCTCAGCCCCCACAAATCCACAATCCGCCCCCGCACCAGCACAGCCCCAAATAGTCG
>JAYUGZ010000375.1:0-4592 GCA_043767465.1 Cyanobacteriota bacterium | reverse complement strand
TTTAAAGGTAAACTGTATGAAAATTACTCTCCAGCCTGAACACAAAAAATTCATTGAAATGCAGATTAAAAGTGGCAGATATCCTTCGGCTGATGATATAATCGCGGCCGCATTGGAACTCCTAACGCGCAGCAGCCAACAAGAGATGGACAGCTATCAAAAATGGGTAGAAGAAACGCAGCCCAAGGTAGCATTAGGAATAGCTCAACTCGATCGCGGTGAAGGAATTGATGGAGAAATTGTTGTAGCGAGATTGCAGGAAAAATTCCGCAAAATGCGGGAGAACCAAAGATGAGTCGCTACACGATCTCCCCAGAGGCTAGTCACGATCTAGATGAAATCTCTGATTACTTTGCAAATCGAAATATTGAAGCCGGAGAACGGTTTGTTGAGGAATTTGATAAAAAGTGTAGGAATTTAATTAACTTCCCTAATATGGGTCGCAGTTATCAGGAAATAGATCCTTTTCTACGGGGTGTTGCTTTAAAAGGTTACATTATTCTGTATCGATCGCGCAACAACACAATTGAAATTGTCAGGGTGGTGAGGGGAGAACGGGATTTACCGATGCTATTTTCTGATGATCAGGAATAGGGCGATCTAACTTTCTATTTGTCTTCCTACCTTTTATAGCCAATGCCAGAATTTAATCCCAATTCTCAAAAGTACCCGATCGTGCTATCATCTGACATCAATAGGACTTATGCACGGGTGGTCAGAAACCGGGTTTTTTCCGAGAAGACGGGTTAAAGCCCGCAGATTCGGTAAAAAACCCGGTTATGAAGGCCGAGTGCGTAAGTCCCGATCGCTTTCATTCTCGATCGAGTGCGTGCAACTATGCGAATCGGTAAAAATTTACAAAAGTTTCTGCTTTTGACAATAGCCTTATTTTTCGCAGCATCGCTGCTGATTAACGTTACTAAATTCCACAATTTTTTCGGTATCAACCGCGCCGATACGGAAGTGAAAGTTGTGGCGCTTACCTACGATGATGGCCCCTATCCTCCCTATACAAATCAGCTTTTAGATATTTTAGACCGCTATCAAGTTAAAGCAACTTTTTTTGAAATCGGTCGCAATATTGAGAAACATCCTGAAATCGTGCCGATGATTATTGCGAGGGGAAATGAGTTGGCAAATCATTCCTATTCTCACAAGGATATGATGTTTAAACCCCGCGAGTATCTGCTGTCGGAAATTGAAAAAACGGACAAACTTTTGCAGAAATTTGGGGTTAAACAAGATAGTATTAGTTTTCGGCCGCCTTGGGGTCGGAGATTTGTAGTTTTGTCTTATTTGCTGTCCCAAATGCACAAAAAACTGATTATGTGGGATGTAGATTCCCAAGATTATGAAAAAACACTTACGGCGGAAGATATCGCTAATCGGGTGATTGATCATGTGCGATCGGGTTCGATTGTGGTGATGCACGACGGCGGGGGCGATCGCTCGAAAACGGTAGCAGCAACGGAGATGATTGTCAAGACTTTGCAGTCAAAAGGTTACGCATTTAAGACTGTTTCTGAGTTGCTGAAATAATTGATAATATGAATTATGGTTGCACTCAGAAAGGGTTTGTAGTGAGGACTTTAGTCCTGATTAAAGAGGACTAAAGTCCTCGCTACGAACCTATTTTATTTGTTGTAGAAACTCGGCTTTTTTCGAGATAGTTTTTTACGCAATCAGCAATCTTCATGCTGCCGCCCGAGCGCCCCATTCTCTCTAAACCATTTTTTAGGCAATTTTCTAAATAGCGATCGTCTTGCAAAGTGCGATCGACTGCTAAAGCAGCTTCCTTAATAATGTCATAATTGGCCGGTTCTGTGCCAATAACCTGCACGGAATCACCTAAAAGCCGGTTTTGAGCTTCAGCAAACCGATAGGTAAACGATGGCCCGTTACCGGGAATGGTAATTACAGGTTTTCCCAATCCCACAGCTTGTTCGATCGCAGTTCCTGTCATCCCAATGACTAAACTCGACTGCTGCAAAATATCGGTGAAAGCATCAGCATAGCAAATCACTTCAACTGTTGCTGCTTTTTCGCTACCGTGCTGTTTGATTCCTGAAAAAATCAGTTTATTCGATCGCACTTGCCATCCGGCTCTGGCTGCAATATCATCTAATTGAGGCATCAAACTCGGAACTAAAGCCGCCCGAAACTGCACCGCTACAGTAGAGTTAGCAGCAATTTTTTTCACCAATTCCAGCAGCAAAACGAGGTTGTCGGTGGCTTCCGGGAGCCGAGAACCGGGGAGAAGGGCGATCGTCCTAACTCCGGGCGTTAACTGCAAATCTTTGCCCGTAGAATTGAGGTTGTCCATGACAGGATTGCCGACAAACTGGGCTTTCTTTAAACCCTGTTGGTTTAAGTGGGCCGCAGTCAAAGCATCTCTAGTAAAAATAGCTAGACATTTCTCTGAGCAAAGCAACTGCCACAAGATTAAACCCAAATCAACTCGCCCCTCGTAATAACTAGAATGGGCCGATAGAAAAATTATATAGGGGCGGTTGCTGGCATGGGCGATCGCGGCCGCGACAATATCCCCGGTTGCTACAACTAAATCGCAATGGCGCGAATGCGTCCAAACAGCCTGCAATTGCTGCCAAGTCAAAGCAATCAGCCCCGCCCCAATATCTTTGAGGAAAAACAGGGGATTCATGTAAAAAACTCCCCCAGACGGCATTTGACTGGTGGGCCCAATAATTGGTACGGTCGATCGCGCGTAAGCAGCCCCGTCACCTACAACCGGCATCGCCGCAACATCAACATCGGCGCCAGATGCTCTCAAAGCTTGGATAATTTGACAGTTGATCGCGTCTTCCCCGTGGCCGTTGCTGAGAAAAAGTATCCCGTTCGATTTCATAAAATCAGAGTCAGTGCTGAACTTTTTTTAAACACGGCCGCGCGATCGCTACCCTCCGGCCGACTAAACTTTTTGTTAGTCTAATTTAAATACATTGTGGAAGTGAAACAGCGTGAATATTGAAATTGGGCGGGGCAAAAGCGCTCGCAGAGCTTACGGCATAGATGAAATCGCTCTCGTACCGGGACTGCGTACCCTAGATCCGAGTTTGGCAGATACCAAGTGGCAGATTGGCGGGATCGATCGAGAAATCCCGATTATCGCCAGCGCAATGGACGGAGTAGTCGATGTCCGCATGGCTATTTTGCTGTCGGAATTGGGAGCAATGGGGGTGCTGAACCTAGAAGGAATTCAAACCCGCTATGCCGACCCCCAGCCAATATTAGAGCGTATCGCTTCTGTTGGGAACCACGAATTTGTGTCCCTAATGCAGCAACTCTATGCCGAACCCATCAAGCCAGAATTAATCGACCTGAGAATTAAAGAAATTAAAGCTGGAGGAGGGATTGCCGCCGTCAGCGGTACACCGGCCGGTGCGAGCAAATACGGCCGGGCGGTTGCCGCAGCAGGAGCCGATATATTTTTTGTGCAAGCAACTGTAGTCTCGACAGCTTTTCTTTCCCCAGAGTCGATCGTATCTTTAGACTTGACCCAATTCTGTCAAGAGATGCCAATACCAGTAATTTTGGGCAACTGCGTGACCTACGAAGTCGCCATGAATTTAATGAAAACTGGTGCCGCAGGCATTCTCGTGGGCATCGGGCCGGGTGCTGCTTGCACATCTCGGGGCGTATTGGGTGTCGGCGTTCCCCAAGCCACAGCGGTAGCAGACTGCGCCGCCGCCCGGGACGACTACTATCGCGAAACTGGCAAATATGTGTCGGTGATTGCTGACGGCGGTTTAATTACCGGTGGCGATATCTGCAAGTGCATCGCCTGTGGTGCCGATGGGGTGATGATTGGTTCGCCCTTTGCCAGGGCAGCAGAAGCTCCCGGCAGGGGCTTTCACTGGGGGATGGCGACTCCCAGCCCGGTTTTGCCGCGCGGTACTCGGATTCGCGTGGGGACTACTGGGACTGTGGAGCAAATTTTGCGTGGGCCGGCTCTGCTCGATGATGGCACGCACAACTTGCTCGGAGCTCTGAAAACGAGCATGGGTACCTTGGGCGCTAAGGATATTAAGGAGATGCAGCAAGTAGAGGTGGTAATTGCTCCTTCTCTGCTGACTGAGGGTAAAGTTTATCAAAAAGCTCAGCAGTTGGGCATGGGTAAGTAGATTTACCGATCGAATACTAGCCTATCTTGACAAAATTTGTTCAAGAGTCTCGAAATTTACAGAATCTTGTGGAATTATCGAGAAGGAGATGTCAGAATAGAAGAAGCGGAGACACAAGTTTCCGTTCACTCCTCACACCACACTCCGCCCGGACTACTGTTCGGGCGGTTCCTTTTTTACCGGAAATTTTAGCTCTTGCTTACTAGGTACAGGGCTGAGGCTGTTTGATCCGGAGAGGGCGAGAGGGGAGAATTTTTATGCTGCCGAATGCCTTCAGAAGCCCAATGCCTTCTTCCTTCTTCCCTCTTCCTTCTTCCTTCGCAAGCCTGCTCTGAAAATCGTTGACGCAAGTGGTTACACTTTTTGCTAAACTTGTAATCCGAGAAATAGTATTTACAAGGATGGCTAGGGATGTCAGCAGCCGCGCAAGTAACCGACTCTACCTTTAAA
>JAYUGZ010000374.1:0-4593 GCA_043767465.1 Cyanobacteriota bacterium | reverse complement strand
ACCAAGCTTTTGCAGAAGCTAAACGGCAAATCTCACCCCGATCGCGCCGGGGACTCACAGAAACCGAAAAACTCTACCTCCGAGGCTTACTTTCCGGTTGCAGTCCCGCCGAAATCGCTCGCCAACTGTTTCAGACTTCCAAAAGTGCAGAGGTTTATTTATGTAAAACTTTATACCAATATGTAAAAAAACTCGCAGATTTACCTAACGAACCTGTAGGAAATTGGCGCAATATTTGCGATCGGCTACAGGAAGCCGGATATAAAACTCAGTCGTCTGTGAAAGCTAAATTAAGTAGTTCTTTACCGATCGAGGCTTTAGTAAAAATAGTTGATATGGGTTTTGAAAATCAAAATACATTAACAATAGATATTAACATTCGACTAGAATTCCCCTCAACTTCAGAAACTCCAAAAACCGAAGACTTGGATAAAAAAGACTAAATGTGCGATGCACCTATAGTAACTAATCTAACTAAAGTGCGATCGCACCTAACCCAAACCACAGAGACCTAATCTTAATCCCCTGTGTTACAGTAATTACAGTATTCGATTCTCAACAAACCCGATGACCATCAAACCGATTCGGTGGGTTGGCGCTGCCCGCGAAGAAATCCAATCCCTTCCTGAAGATGCCCGAAAAGAAGCTGGTTTTGCACTTTGGACGATTCAGCAAGGCATACCACCATCAGATTTTAAACCAATGTCGATCGTAGGTAAAGGCGTTGAAGAAATTCGGATTCGGACAGAAGATGCCTATCGGGTATTCTATATTGCTAGATTTGAAGAAGCTATTTATGTTCTCCATGCGTTCCAGAAGAAAACCCAGAAGACAGCCCAGAAAAATCTCGAAGTTGGACAAAAACGCTACCAACAACTTTTACAAAATCGTTTGAATTTAAGAGAGTCTGAACAATGAGCGAAAATACCATTACCCCAGCTAACGATAATATCTTTCTCGACCTCGGATTTTCAGCCGAAGAAGCTGATAACTTACTAATCCGATCGCAATTAATGCTCGCCCTGCAAAATCAGATTAAACATCACGGTTGGACGATCGACCAAACGGCTCAACATCTCAAACAGTCAAGGGACGAAATAAAAGCTTTGACTCAAGGTAAAATTGGGCAATTCTCCGTTGATACTCTGATTGTAATGCTCAACCAAGTAGGGATGACTGTCAAAGTCGAAATTTGCCCCAAGGTAGCTTAGGGCGATCGCTCAACAGCGAGACATTTATCACACAAAAGCTTTGCGATCTAATCATACCCTCAACCAAAGAGCATAAATGGTATAATCTTAATCGAGAGCGATTCCTTCACAGTCGAGGTTTGAAAAATGAGATTTATCAATCCCAAAACAGATTTTGCCTTTAAAAAAATCTTCGGCGACGAACAAAACAAAGACATCCTCATCAGTTTTCTCAACGCCATCCTCTATCAAGGCAATTCTGCGATCGAATCTTTAGAAATCCTCAATCCCTATCAACCCCCCAAAATTAGAGGAGTTAAAGATACTTACTTAGATATCCGAGCCAAACTGAATAACGAGCAAACAGTCATTATCGAAATGCAGGTATTGAATGTAGAAGGCTTTGAAAAGCGGATATTGTACAATGCTGCTAAAGCTTATTCGATTCAACTCGATACGGGAGCAGATTACACGCTACTAAATCCGGTCATTGCCTTAACTATTACTGACTTTGAAATGTTCCCAAATCTCGACAAAATAATTTCCAATTTTATCCTCAAAGAAAAAGATTTTTTGGTTGATTATCTAATTTACGATATCGAGTTAGTGTTTGTCGAATTACCGAAATTTGGCAAAAAGCTAGAGGAATTAGAAACGCTAACCGATAAGTGGATCTATTTCCTAAAAAATGCCAAAAGTTTAGAACTTGTACCGGAACAAATGGGAGAAGTGCCAGCAATTCAAAAAGCTTTTGAAGTGGCGAATCGCGTCGGTTTAACCCGCGAAGAATTGGAAGATTTAGAGCATCAAGAAATTTACATACAAGACCAGCGGAATGCTACTATTAAGGCTGTGAAACAAAAAACAATCGAAATTGCCAAAGGACTTCTGGATGTATTAGATGAGGCAACAATTAGTCAAACAACCGGATTGAGTATTCAGGAAATTCAAAAGTTAAAAGAAGCAAGGTAAAAACCGATCGACTATCAAGAATCGTTCGATCGCACTTGCTCAAAATCTTCAGCATCCGCCGGCAAACCAGAACCCTCGCCATTCCTCAACCGCGGCGATTCCCCACTACCCGCAGCCGCACCGTAATTCCCAGAATACCTGTCATCCAAACCCGAATCCCTCAGCGAAATCGCACTTCTTTGACTCGCCGACAATCTATCCGATCGGCGATTTGTCCCAGAAATCGGCGGCTTCCGAGTTAAACTTTTCCAAGCAGCCATCACCCCAGTCACCACGCTGCGAGTAGTTACCTGCACGTTTTGCGCCTGCTTCTTCGCGCTACCAATACTGCGATCGACCTGTTTGACAACCTCTCCCGCACTTTGCACTCCATCGCTGACATCATCCGTCAACTCGCTAATTTCCAGCCCCGTCAACCGAATCGCCTCCAAAGTAGGCGGAAACTCGCGCGAAAGCGTGTCAGCGAGCTTTTCCACGCTGCGCGCTGCCCTTGCTAGCGCTTGCACCGCAGGTATTAAAGTCACTAAAACAGCAGTTAGGCTAACCGCCACTAGCAAAATCGAAAGTCCTAGCCAGAATATAGGGTCACTCACTTGAATCTCGGATTTGGGGCTGACCTAAGTGTTGCAGTAAATCAAGGATTGCGATCGACTCGCAATCACTAAAATACCTTATTTTTGGTTGATCCTCACTTTATTAGCGGACAGGAGGCCGCGATGGAGGACTCACTTCGGCTTCAGTTTCCGACAGCGTTTGACGTTCCCGCTGAGTCGCTTCTAAGCCCGCTGCGATCGCCTCTTTGAGTCTAATCAAAGTTTCGTCCCAATTTCGCAGTGCAGTTTCAGAAAGTCGATCGGCCTGCAATTGAACGCTAGTCGATAAATCCTCCGCCAACTCGGGTAAAGCATCGGCCGATTTTTTCAATATCTGCCGCGTCTCCTTGCCCGTTCGCGGTGCCATCAGCAACCCGGTCACGGCCCCGATCGCAGAACCCACCAACAAACCGCCAATAAATAATCCTGAACGTTTAGATGACATTTTTATAACTTCTCTCCATACAATTTTAGGATAGCTTACCTCAAAGGGCGTGAAGCGAAGCTATCCCGTAGGGAATCGCGCCTGAGCCAAAGCGTCCGCCCCAAACCCAGCAATCCCAAAAGTTGCTGAACCTGTTGCAGTTGCAATTCCAGTTGTTGATAATTCCGCCGTAATTGGCGGGCACCTTGCTGCCTTTTAGCCAGGAAATTCGGCGATTTGCCGAGGACATTGCTGCTACGGCGCTCGATTGCTGCGATCCGCATTTCAAAACGCGCGATCGTCCGTCTGATTTTCCACACTCTCGCAGCGATATAAAAACACACCACAGATATCATTAAATTGATAACTACAACAGCCGTCAGCATTTTTCACCTGTTTTCAACTACTCACACATTCCGCTGTTTGTGGCGAAATTCTAGCCCTATGCTGTAGGGACACAGCAGTGTTCATTAGTGTCAAATCAAGTCTGAAGCCTGAGAAATCTCGCTTTTATCTGAGGCCCGATCCCCCTAAATCCCCCGAAAGCAAGGGGGACTTTGAGGGAGCATCTCATTTTCGCAAAAAGCATTTTTTTTACAGCACGACAAATGCAAAACCCAGATGCACCCGACTTTGATCGTTTCCTGTCCCCCCCTTCTTAAGGGGGGCTAGGGGGGATCTGGCCTTAATCGTCAGACAGATTTCTGTGACTACATTTGAGATTAAATTGACACCAACGAACCTGATTGTATCCCCATCAAGCGGGATAAAATTTCAAGCCTGAGACATAGCCGGCAAACAAACCTTAGTACCGCCCAAACCGCAATAACCATTCGGGTTTTTAGCAAGATACTGCTGGTGATAGCTTTCCGCGTAATAAAACTCAGGAGCATCAATAATTTCAGTAGTAATCTTACCGTAACCAGCAGGCGTCAAAGCTGTCTGGTAAGCATCACGCGAAGCCTCAGCTAGCTGCATCTGGCTGGCTGAATATGTGTAAATGCCCGATCGATATTGAGTACCCGAATCATTACCCTGCTTCATTCCTTGAGTCGGATTATGGCTTTCCCAAAAAACCTTTAGCAGCGTTTCGTAACTAATTACTTTCGGATCGAACACAACCAGAACTACTTCATTGTGTCCCGTCATCCCACTGCAAACTTCGTTGTAATTAGGATTCGGAGTAATCCCCGCAGCGTAGCCAACCGCAGTCGAAAAAACACCTTTTTCCTGCCAAAATTTGCGTTCCGCGCCCCAAAAACAGCCCAGACCAAACACGGCAGTCTCCATGCCGCTTGGAAACGGAGGTTTGAGCGGATTGCCGTTAACAAAGTGAGTTGCCGGTACCGACATCGACTCTGCCCGTCCTGGCAATGCCTCTTGGGAAGAGGGCAGGCTCGACTTTTTGCCAAAT
>JAYUGZ010000373.1:0-4595 GCA_043767465.1 Cyanobacteriota bacterium | reverse complement strand
CATCATCCTGAGCAAAAGCTGAAACTTCGCGGCTCAAATCATAAAGAGCATCCTGCAAATCCGAGCCAACTTGATCAACTCCACGCTCATCATTGCGTTCCAAACTGTCTCGCAACTCCCGAATTAACGTTTCAATTCGCTGGCGGCTTCTTTGAGCAAACTGCATTCCGCGATCGAGCGCAACTTCCCGCAATTGACGCTCAGCTTGATAAGCCAAAGCCTCAGCGCGATTGCGTTTTTCCACCTTTTCCCGCTGCAACTTATCAGCTTGAGCAAACTGTTCGGCATCGCGAATCATTTGATTTACTTCTTGCTGGCTCAGCGTCGAAGCACCTTGCACAGTAATGCTTTGTTCCCTGCCGGTAGTTTTGTCCAAAGCAGTCACCAACAGCATCCCGTTAGCATCAATATCAAAAGCTACTTGTACCTGCGGAATCCCTCGCGGTGCCGGCGGAATTCCACTTAGTTTAAACCGTCCCAAAGACTTATTATCTTTGCCTAATTCCCGTTCCCCTTGGATGATGTGAACTTCTACCACAGTTTGGTTGTTTTCAGCAGTCGAAAAAATGTCCGATCGCCTAACAGGTATAGTAGTATTGCGAGGAATCAGTTTTTTCATCACACCGCCGATCGTTTCCAAGCCCAGGGACAGCGGCGTCACATCCAACAACAGCACATCGCGGACATCCCCCGCCAAAATTCCCGCCTGAATTGCCGCACCCACCGCCACAACCTCATCGGGATTCACATTTTGATTCGGCTCGCGATCAATCAAACTGCGAACAATTTGCTGCACCAAAGGAATGCGAGTCGAACCGCCAACCAACACAACTTCATCAATCCGAGAAGGACTCAAATTTGCATCAGCCAAAGCTTGTTTCACCGGACGACGCAGCCGCTGCACCAAGTCGCTGCACAGCCCCTCAAATTGACCGCGAGTTAAGCGCGTTTCCAAATGCAAAGGCCCATCTTCATTCGCATCAATAAACGGCAAATTAATTTCAGTAACACCAACTCCCGACAGCTCTATTTTTGCTTTCTCAGCCGCTTCGATCAAGCGCTGCAAAGCTTGGCGGTTTTTGCGCAAATCCACGCCTTCTTTTTCTAGGAATTGTTCGGCCAACCAATCCACAATTTTGGAGTCAAAATCATTGCCGCCCAATTGAGTATCGCCGCTAGTTGCCTTGACTTCAAATACTCCATCTCCAACGTCTAAGATAGATACATCAAAAGTACCGCCGCCCAAATCAAAAACTAAGATTGTTTGACTTTCTCGCCTTTCCAAACCGTAGGCCAAAGAAGCCGCAGTCGGCTCATTTAAAATCCGCTTCACATCAAGTCCGGCAATTCTGCCAGCATCCCGCGTCGCCTGTCGCTGCGAGTCATTGAAATAAGCGGGAACAGTGATCACAGCCCCCGTCACTTCTTGTCCCAGATAGCGGCTGGCTTCATCGGCCAACTTCCGCAACACCATCGCCGAAATTTCCTCTGGGGCGAAATCTTTTTTCAGGCGAGGGCATTTGATTTTGATGCTCCCATTCTCCTCGCGGCGAGTTGTATAAGGGACGCGCTTTGCTTCTGGAGTCAGTTCGGTATATTTGCGCCCGATGTACCGTTTGACGGCGTAAAAGGTGTTTTGGGGGTTGAGAACATTTTGGCGTCTGGCCATTTGTCCGACAAGGCGTTCTCCTTCCTTGGTGAAAGCAACCACCGAAGGAGTTGTGCGCATCCCTTCTGCGTTGGCAATCACAACCGGTTTGCCGCCTTCCATGACGGCTACTACTGAGTTTGTCGTTCCGAGGTCAATGCCAACTACTTTACCCATGCGTCTGTTGTCTCCTGTGGCGTGGTGTCTAGCCTTTTCAATATAAGCGTTAAGTATGATTGCATTAATTGTACCGCGTCGAGAAGCGGGGGCTGCGGGGGGATTGCCTCACTTGGGGCTAGCGGCTGGGGTTGGTTGGGTGCGATCGCGCTTTTTTCGATACGGTTTGGCGCAGCAACTGAGGAGAAAATTGATTAGAATAGAGAGCAAAAGTTATACCTAATAAAACTATGAAATTCACCCTAGATGTAGAAAACAATCCTACAGGTTGGCCAGATCATACTCAACTACCAGAATCAGACGGTACTTTTGTGAAGAACTTTCAAGAACATCCCCAAAGCATTCTATTAACCGATTCAATTACTCCCATTTTGCAGAGTATTCACACTGACGGTAACTATTGCATCGGTCAAGATAGCGGTATTTATTGGCGATTAACTGATCCGTTAGAAAAGGGTGCAGAAGCGCCTGACTGGTTCTATGTCCCCAATGTCCCGCCAACACTAGACGGTCAATCGCGCCGTTCTTATGTGATGTGGCAAGAGTTTGTATCGCCGTTGATTGTGTTAGAGTTTGTATCCGGGAATGGGGCAGAAGAACGGGACAGAACTCCTTTATTGCGATCGGGAAAACAGGAAACTAAGGCGGGGAAATTCTGGATTTATGAAAATGTCATCCATCCGGCATTTTACGGAATTTATGAAGTAACCAAGGCTAGCGTTGAAGTCTATCACCTGATCGAAGATAGGTATCAATTAGTTGCTGCAAATGAGCGCGGTCATTATCCGATCGCACAGTTAGGAGTCGAATTGGGAATTTGGCAAGGAATGTATCAAAATGTTGAGTTACCTTGGTTGCGCTGGTGGGATAGTCAAGGGAATCTGTTGTTATCTGGAGCTGAAAGAGCTGAAAAAGAGCGACAAAGAGCCGATCGCGCCGAAGACCAATTAGAGCAATTACGCGCTCAGTTGCGATCGGCCGGCCTTGAACCGGAATTGTAAATTGTCTGCAAGTGCGATGGCTACGCCCCGGCTTACGCCTACGACATTAAAAGTTCGTTGGCGAAGCCCTCGTAGAGGATCGCCCTTACTCTCCAAAACACCTGCAATCAAAATAAAACCATGAAATTCACCCTCGATGTAGAAAACAACCCTACAGGCTGGCCCGATCATACTCAACTACCCGAATCAGACGGTACTTTTGTGAAGAACTTTCAAGAACATCCCCAAAGCATTCTACTAACCGATTCAATTACTCCCATTTTAGAAAGAATTCACGCTGACGGTAATTATTGTATCGGTCAAGATAGCGGTATTTATTGGCGATTAACTGACCCGCTAGAACGGGGTGCAGAAGCGCCTGACTGGTTCTACGTGCCCAATGTCCCGCCAACACTGGATGGTCAATCGCGCCGTTCTTATGTGATGTGGCAAGAGTTTGTATCGCCGTTGATTGTGTTAGAGTTTGTATCCGGGAATGGGACGGAAGAACGGGACAGAACTCCTTTATTGCGATCGGGAAAACAGGAAACTAAGGCTGGCAAATTCTGGATTTATGAAAATGTGATACATCCGGCATTTTACGGAATTTATGAAGTCACAAAGGCTAGCGTTGAAGTCTATAATCTGATCCAAGATAGGTATCAATTAGTTGCTGCAAATGAGCGCGGCCATTATCCGATTCCACAGTTGGGAGTGGAATTGGGAATTTGGCAAGGTACTTATCAAAATATGGAATTACCTTGGTTGCGCTGGTGGGATAGTGAAGGGAATCTGTTGTTATCTGGAGCTGAAAGAGCCGAAGAAGAGCGACAAAGAGCCGATCGCGAACAGGAAATCGCCCAACAAGAGCGACAAAGAGCCGATCGCGCCGAAGACGAATTAGAGCAATTACGCGCTCAATTGCGATCGGCCGGCATTGAACCGCAATTTTAACCCAGCCTAAACAACAAAATACCCAGATTCCCGACTTATTGAAGAAGTCGGGAATCTCACATTTTTCACCAACATTAATCATCACAGAGGAAACCAAGTGCCTCGCATTTTTGACAACATCGAACTCTCCCTGCTACCAGCATTACGAGAAACCATTAAACTCTCCTACCGGGCTGATTTTTGTGTTGGCTATTTCAACCTCCGGGGATGGCGGAGCATTGGCGATTTAATCGAAGCATATGTGGGAAATCAAGGAGCCTGTTGTCGCCTTTTGGTGGGAATGCAAAGTTTGCCATCCGATGAATTGAATGCTAGCTTTAGCCTGATTTCCCATCACCGGGGGATTGACAATAGTGCAATTATTCGACTCAAAAAACGGATGGCTGAGGAGTTTCGTCAGCAGTTGACAATCGGGGCTCCCAGTGATATTGACGAGCAGGGTTTACGCAGGTTGAGCTATCAGATTAAAACTGGAAAAGTCGTTGTTAAATTATTTCTAGCTTATCACCTACACGCTAAGCTTTATCTCGTTCATCGTCACGATCCAAACAGTCCGATTGTTGGTTTTTTGGGTAGCAGCAATCTGACTTTATCGGGATTGTCAAAACAAGGGGAATTGAATCTTGATATCTTAGATTCTGATGCTTGTAATAAGTTGCAAAAATGGTTTGAAAATCGCTGGGAAGAATACGGTTGTGTTGATATTTCTAAAGAGCTCGCAGAAATTCTCGATCGCAGTTGGGCGCGATCTGAACCAATTCCACCCTATCACATCTATCTCAACATAGTCTATCATTTGTCCCGCGAGGCGATCGCAGGTATTGCTGAGTTTCAGA
>JAYUGZ010000372.1:0-11500 GCA_043767465.1 Cyanobacteriota bacterium | reverse complement strand
TTAACCCGCAAAGCCAGCCTAGACCACGTAGTCTATTCCCTGGTACGCACCAAAAATCCAGCACTGGCAAACGAACTTTACTTTCGCATCCTCGAAGGCGAACAAAGCTTTGCCGAAGTGGCCCGCGACTTTTCCGAAGGGCCCGAGTCCAAGTCCGGTGGCTTGTTGGGCCCAGTACCCCTCAGTCAGCCTCACCCGGCAATTAGTAAACTTTTATCAGTCAGCCAGACAAATCAACTCTGGACGCCGCGTCCTCTGGCAGAATGGATGGTAATTATTCGACTAGAAAAGTTCATACCAGCTCAGCTCGATGAGTCGATGCGGCTGCACTTGATTAACGAACTCTTTGAAACCTGGCTCGCCGAACAAATATCGCAAATAGGCCCGCTACAGCCCCTCTCTTCCGTGTCTTCAATATCATGACTTCTTCCGCTGTTTCCCTCTCCCAAATTCAGGATTTCTTAGCTCAAACACCTCCCTTCGATCGGCTTTCAGGGGAGGCTCTCACGGCATTGGTGGCTAAATGCCAACTCCTAGGCTACCGGACGGGGCAACCCCTGTTTGAACGCGAAAAAATGCCGACTCAGGTGGCAATTATCTATCAAGGACAGGCCCGGCTGTTGGGCTTTGACCAAAGATCGCAGCGCCACGTCAGTTTGCGTTTGGTACAGTCGAAGGAAATTCTCGGCTGGGCTGGCTTGCTAAGGGGAATTCCCTGCGAAACGGCGATCGCCTCTACAGATGTAATTGCGATCGTCCTACCTGCTGAAGATTTCCTGAGTGTACTGGAAAAACAGCCGACATTTGGAGAAGCTTTTCACGCTCACTCTTCCTTGAGCGAAGTGTTTGAACTGTTGAGCCTGGAATTGCAGCGCCAAGCCGACGGCACTTCGGATCTCAAGGAACTAACTCGGCAAGCTTGGCAAGATGCGACAGTTGTCAACGTCCCCAAGGGTAACAAAAAAACTCAAGACCTCGCTAATGAACTAGATGCCGATCGCATTTGGCTAGTCAGCAGCGGCGTCTTGGGCGAGTTTCCCACCGGCAGCCGTTTCTCTGTCGAAAACGCAGCCAAATCCTTAAAAGTAGAAGGCAGTGCCGGCGCCCGCTTGGTCGGCTTCCGGGAACCTTCAGCATCACCACCAGAGCTAGAAGATCCCTTAACTGGCGAGACAGACATAGGAACAGGAGGCTCAGTCAAAAAGCCAGGCATCCGTTTTGAGGATGTAGAAATCGCCCCACCTCCTCCCGACCCCGGAATCAAACCACCACAGGATGCGGGGAAATACCCATGGTTCCGCGCCAAAGGGCAGATTGAAGCCCCGCTAGCTTGCTTCCAAATGTTGAGCAAGTATTTCGGCATCAAATTTCGTCGAGATATCATCCGTAAAGTTCTAGAAAATCAGTTAAAAACCGCTGGTATTATCAATCTGCAAGCCTGTGGGGCGATCGCCCAAAGCATCGGCCTAACGCCCCAATTAGCCCAAGTCCCAGCAGAAGCCATCAACCGCATCAAAGCCCCGGTAATGATTAAATGGGAAACCAGCTTTGCCATTATTTACAGCATCACCGAGCAAGAATTGGTGATGGTCACGCCCGAAAAAGGGCTGATGCGGAAGCGAGTACCTCAGTTTAAAGAAATCTGGGGAGAATCAGGAGAAGTCCTGCTGCTACAAGCTCCGCAAGTTGAACAAAAAGAGCAGTTCAGCTTCTGGTGGTTTGTGCCGGCGCTGATGGAACACAAAACAGTGTTTTTTGAAGTGTTGCTCGCTTCGTTTTTTGTACAGTTATTTGGTCTTGCGAACCCATTAATCAGCCAAGTAATTATTGATAAAGTATTAGGTCAGCGCAGCATTGATACCCTGGATATTTTAGGGGCTTTTCTGTTAGGTGTTGCCCTGTTTGAAGGACTGCTGAACGGTTTACGCACATTTTTGTTTATAGACACCTCAAACCGCATTGATGTCAAATTGAGTGCGGAGGTAATCGACCACTTGCTCCGGCTGCCCCAGAATTACTTTGACAATCGGCGCGTCGGAGACATGGTTTACAAATTCAGCATGATGGGCCAGATTCGGGAATTCATGACGAGTACAGCTTTGACAGTTGTTCTCGATGCAGTCTTCTCGGTGGTTTATGTCGCCGTCATGCTCTCCTACAGCGTGAAGCTAACGTTCGTATCTTTGGCGGTGGTACCGATACTGGCGCTGATGATTATTCTGATAAATCCGCTGGTACTGCGCTTGATTAAACAGAGAAATATGCGTTTTGCTGACTCTCAATCTTATCTAGTGGAAGTCGTCAGCGGGATTCAAACTGTTAAGGCTCAAAATATCGAATTGAAATCCCGTTGGGAGTGGTCGAGCCGCTACGCTAAATACATTACAGCTAGTTTTAAAACAATTATCACCGGGACTACAGCCGGTACGATTAGCGGCTTTCTCAACCAGGTGGGTAACTTAGCTCAGTTGTGGGTGGGAGCTTATTTGGTACTGAGCAATGACATGACTTTGGGTCAGTTGATTGCTTTCCGAATTATTTCGGGGAACGTGACTGGTTCGCTGCTGCGTTTTGTGAGTGTGTGGCAGAGTTTCCAAGAGGTCTCAATGTCGATCGATATGCTCAAGGATATCGTAGATACGCCTACGGAAACCAGCGATGAAGACCGCAGCAATATTCCGTTGCCGGCAATTCAAGGGCAGGTGACATATGAGGAGGTTTCCTTCCGATTCCTAGAGAGCGGCCCGCTGCAATTGGCGAATGTGAATTTGGAATTTCCCGCTGGTTGTTTTGTGGGAATTGTGGGGGGAAGCGGTTCCGGTAAAAGTACGGCGATGAAGCTGTTGCAGCGTCTTTATGCCCCGCTTTCGGGCCGGATTTTTATTGACGGTTACGACATTGCTAAGGTGGAGTTATATTCGCTCCGCAGCCAACTTGGGGTAGTGCTCCAAGATACTTTGCTGTTTAACTGTACTGTCCAAGAAAATATTGCTCTGAGCAATCCCGATGCGAGTACGGATGAGATTGTGCGAGCTGCGAAATTAGCGGTAGCTCACGATTTTATTATGGGTTTGCCCGCTGGTTACAATACGGTGGTGGGAGAACGGGGTGCGTCGCTTTCTGGGGGTCAAAGGCAGCGTTTGGCGATCGCGCGCACGATTTTGCAAAACCCGAAACTGCTAATCTTGGACGAAGCTACAAGCGCCCTAGACTATCATTCCGAACGCCAAGTTTGCAATAACTTAGCAGAATCTTTCGCCGGCCGCACGGTGTTTTTCATTACTCACCGTCTGACTACAATCCAAAACGCCGACGTAATTATTATGATGGATCAAGGCTCTGTAGTTGAACAGGGAAGTCATAAAGAATTAATGGCTCTTAAAGGACGTTATTATTGCCTCTTCCAACAACAAGAGTCATCGAATACCTGATGATTGGTAATCGGTAATCGGGTAATTGGTAATCGGTAAAAAATAATGGCAAACAGTAATTCCCAATTCCCAATTCCCAAATAACCAATAACAACTAACAAATAACAACTCAACATATGGCTATGAAATCGATCACACTTTCTGAGCAACCAATCATTCTCGAAAAACCAGCGATTTGGTCGCACTTGTTTTTGTGGATGATTATGCTGATGACCACTTCTGCGGTGGTTTGGGCTTATTTTGCTAGCGTAGAGCAATCTGTCCCCGCTGTCGGCCAATTGGAACTAAAAGATGGTGCTAGAGACATCCAAGCACCTGCTACGGGCGCTGTGGTGAGACTTCACGTTGAAAATGGCGATCGCGTGGAAAAAAACCAGCCCCTGCTTACTTTCAACACCCTCGCACCCGCTGCCGATTTAACATCGATCAAGAAAACTAAAGAAGCGCTGGAAAAAGAAAATAAATTTTACGAAGATGTGGTGAGCGGCAAACAAGTTCAAGGCGCTGTTCCTTCTAACTTAGAATCCACAATCAAAGACAGACAGAGCCTGACTGCACAAAATCAAGTGCTGCAAGCTTTGATTGACGAGCTGTACCTCAACAGGGGAGCCAGCGGAAATTTTGATGCCACCCAGCAAGGGCTGTATGTTAATTATCGATCGGAATTTCTGTCTCGCGTCGCCGCCGCCCAAGGGCAAGTTCAGGAGTTAGATAAACAACTGAAACAAGCTGAGGATTCTCAGAAATCAGCCGAGGCTCAAAAAACCGTAGCAGTGCAACAATTGGGTTTTGCTGAGAACCAATTAAATTATGCCAAGCAGCAGTTAGATTCTTCAAAAGAGCAAATAAAATCTTCCGAGGCCCAGAAACAACTGGCTGACGACCAGCTAGCGAAGTCCCAACAAGTATTGAAGTCCAATCAAGGTATTCTGGGCAGACTTACCCCACTGGTAGAGCAAGGAGCGATCGCTGAACTGCAAAAAGAAAAGCAGGAACAAGATGTTTTTAGAGGCCAAAGCGAAGTTCTCAAACAGCAAGATCAAATCAAGCAGCGCGAAGGTGAAATCAACGCCCGCAAAGGCGAAATTAACACGCGCCTCGGTGAAATCAACACGCGCAAAGGCGAAATGAACGCGCGTCAAGGTGACATCCAAAAAATTACCGCTGAAGTACAGCGCCAGCAAGGAGAACAAGGGCGGATTCAGGAGTCTATAGCCCGCGCCCAAGAACAGTTGAAAAACACTAAGGATGGCTGGGCGAAAGAACTTTATACCAAAATTGCTGAAAACCAGAAACAAATTGCCAGCAGCGATTCTCAACTCAGCCGCTTCAAAGTAGAAAACCTGAAAAAGCTGTCCGAGGTAAATGCCCAGCTAGAAAAAGCGCAGCAAACCCGCGATACTCAAGTGCTGAAGGCTCCGGTATCCGGCGTGATCTTCGATTTGAAACCTTCTAAAAAGGAGAAAGCTAAGTTGGATCTAGCCAAAGATCCGATCTGCCAATCGATTATTAACTCAGTGCTGAAGCCTGGCGAGCCCCGCCCAGCACGCTGCGAAGAAGCTTATTATGAAGCGCAGCAAACCGAGAAGCTGCTCAAGGTTTTGGACGACGAAAACGGCCTGCAAGCAATTGTTTACCTCGAAAATAGCAACGTGGCTCTGATATTGGATGGTATGAAAAACAAGCGTGAAAAATTGGAAAAACATCACGGCAAACAATTAGATGGAGAAAAGATTGACTGTGAAAAAGGTAAAAGCTGCCTGTGTCCTGAGAAGGAAGTTAATAGAGAGAAATTGGGTCTGACGAAATACGAATGCGTGCCTGTGGAGGTCAATGTTGAGGCTTTCCCGGCGATGGAATTTGGTACGGCCGAGGGTGAAGTGAAAGAGATTAGCAAGGATGCTGAGCCTCCTACTGAACTGCGGAAATACTACGCTTTCAAAACCAAAATTAAGCTCAAAAATCAAAAATTTGTGTTGAACAAGGGCAAGCCAAATGAACAGGAAGTTAACTTGCAGTCGGGAATGGCCGTAAGTTCTAACATTAATATCGGCAAGCGGACTGTTTTGCAGATGTTTATCAACCGATTTACTGGCAAACTGGATACGTTCAAGACTGTTAAGTAATGATTTACGGGCAGCCAGAAACCGGGTTTTTCACCCAGAGATCTGCCCCAAACCATTAATTTCAATAAAAACCCGGTTTCTTGAGTTGTTAGAGTAGGGGTAGCCAGAAACCGGGTTTTTCACCCAGATATACGCCCAAAACCATCAATTTCAATAAAAACCCGGTTTCTTGAGTCTCAGAGTACCGAGTATTTAAGCCCCATTAAGATAAAATGGTGATGGCAATTGGTGCGATCGCACATTCATGAAAAAATCTATTTTATTTACGCTATATCTGATTCCTGTTGTCCTGTTAATCGGGTTTGTAGCGAATTTTAGCGTTAACGTTCCCATTGATGACGAGTGGAGGTTAGCCAGCCTATTTGAAAAAATAGCCCAGGGAAGTGTAACGTTTAACGATTTTTGGGCTTTGCACAGCAACCATCGCATACTTTTCCCCAAGTTAATTATTTCGGTGCTGGTTTTTGCCTCCCAATGGAGTATTAATTATCAGTTGTGTCTCAGCATAGGTTTGGCGCTGATAACTTTTATCGCTATGTACAAGTTATCCTCGATGCAGGTTAAGAATGTTGGGGATAATTTGTGGCATTTAGCTAATATTTTAACTTGTATTTTAATTTTCTCCTTGGTGCAGCATGAAAACTGGCTTTGGGGATTTCAATTAGCGTGGTTTTTCGTCAATTTGTGTTTTGTAGCTGCGGTTTATGCGCTGGTTTCAACTCACAAATTATTGCCTAATATTAGAATTTCTATTGCTGCTGTATTCTGTTTCGTTGCTAGTTTTTCCCTGGCTCAAGGCTTGCTGTCTTGGTTGGCGGTGATTCCGGCGGTGGTGGCTTTGGAGGGAAATTGGGTGCAAAAACGCCAAAGGGCGATCGTTTGGCTCTTGCTGTTCGTGGGAACTTGTGCTATTTACTCAATTGATTATCATCCTAGCCGGAAAACAAGTATTATTTCATTGTTGAGCAAGCCACTTGTGGTGATTGATTATTTTTTGAGTTTGTTGGGTTCGCCAATTGTTAGATTGCCTGGATTTTCTGCATTTGTAGGATTGGTAATATTGGCAAGTTTTGTGTTTTTTGTATGGCATTTTTCATCTGTAATTGTTCGCTCTGCGTCGAAACTTCCAGATGCTGCGATTGCTTTCCTACCCTTCGGGAACCCCTACGGGGAACGGATCGCTTCGCTAACGTCCCTCGCAATGACAGAGGAGGCTTTACCTTGGCTGTCAATAGGTTTGTTTTCAGTTTTGTCGGCTTTATTTATTACGGCTGGACGGGCAGAATTTGGGGCGATTCAGGCGCTCGAATCTTCGAGATATACGACTAATTCGATTTTGCTGTTAATTACTTTGGTTCAACTAGGACAGTTGTTTATCCGAGAAACACAAGTACAGTTAAATCGTAATTACAAGTTTATTTATAGGGGATTGGCAGGGCTATTAATTGGGATAATTATTGTTAACTCACAGCAGGCGATCGCCCAAACTAGCTCTGCACTTCTTTACAAACAAGGCGCTCAAGATTGTTTGCAGTTAATTAACTATCTCGAACAGTCTGATTTTTTCAATAATTCGCCCGAAAGCTGTTTGAGGGTGCTGAGCAAAAAAACTTGGTTGGTGAGAGATGGTGCTGCTATTCTCGATAAAATAGGTTGGAGAAAGTTCGCCCAAAATGTAGAGTTTATTGCAAATCCCGAAAAAGTTTACGGCTATTTAGACAAACTTCAAACCAGCAAAAAATCTTTCAAGGCTGCTGGTTGGGCGGTTTTGCCAGAAAACAGGAAACAGCCTAATATTGTATTGCTATCTGTCGGCGACAAACAATCTTTTTTTGCTAACGCTTATGTAAATTTGGACAGTCCCGATATTGCTAAGAGTTTAAAATCACAGTTGTACAATAATGCGAGGTGGGCGGTTGATTTTTCTGGTAATGATTTGCCGATCGCCCAAACCGAGATCAAAGCTTGGGTGTATAATCCTGTTGACAACCAGTTTGTCCAGTTGCGCGGAGGATGAGGAGTGAAAATTTCGGTGATTATACCAGCCCACAACGAGGAGGGCTGTTTATACGGTACTGTGCGGGCGATCGCCCAGACGCTCGATTTAGAAGGGATTCCGCACGAAATTTTGATTGTGAATGACAATAGTAGCGATCGAACCCTTGACATTTGCCAGGAATTGTCAGAGACTTTTCCCACAGTTAGATACATCAACAATCAACCTCCCAACGGTTTCGGATTTGCCGTGCGCCGGGGTTTAGCGGAATTTGACGGCGATGCTGTGGCGATTGTGATGGCGGATGCTTCCGACGATCCGATGGATTTGGTAGCAGGATATCGCAAATTGCAAGAAGGATATGATTGCGTTTTCGGTTCCCGATTTATCAAAGGTGGGTTTGTCGTTGATTATCCAATTCACAAGTTAGCAATTAACCGCTTAGCAAACTGGTTTGTCAAAACTATTTTTGGGTTGCCATACAGCGATGTTACAAATGCTTTTAAACTCTACCGCAAAGAAGTAATTGACGGCGTACAACCGATTTTGAGCTATCATTTTAATTTAACCGTGGAACTGCCTTTGAAAGCAATTGTTCGGGGTTTTTCCTATGCGGTGATTCCTCTGAGGTGGTACAATCGAACTGCTGGTATTTCTAAGCTCAAAATTAAAGAAATGGGCAGCCGATATTTATTTATTGTCTTGTATGTCTGGCTGGAAAAACATCTCTCTCGCGGCGACTACCACCGAACTAGAAAGATGAATGAGTTAAAAGTAGTTGACAGTTGATAGTTAACTATGGGAATTAAACCATTTATGCGTAAGGGTATCGCGCTTTATTCATGAGGTTATTTACGTATTAACCGATGTGGCGGTTCCTATACCACTGCGAACCAAAATCGGGACTGCAACTTAGATAACGGGCGCAACCTGCGGAATGGTTACGAAAAAATGGTCAAATGTCTCAAAAGTGCGATCGCGCGGTAAAATTTAACTTAGGAGGCTATGGGGAAATTTGGTTGAAAAAATATACTAAATTGGGAGGATTCAGTCATGGTTTTTACAGCCCAAGAACTGGCAAAATTGATGCCAGATACCAGTAAACTTGAAAGTGACGAACCGGAAATGGAAAGTTCCCTTCATTATCTTCAATTAGCATTATTAGTTGCCTGTTTGGAATGGCACTGGCGCGATCGCAACGACTTTTTTATTGGAGCAAATCTGACGGTTTACTACAGCCAGCAACAATTGAAAAATCGGGATTTTCGCGGCCCTGATTTTTTTCTGATCGCCGACACCGAAAAACGTCCGCGTCGTTCCTGGGTAGTTTGGGAAGAAGAGGGGAGATATCCCGATATAATTATCGAATTGCTATCTAGTTCTACCGCCAGAGTCGATCGCAACGAAAAAAAGATACTATATCAGAATCGGTTTAGAACTCCCGAATACTTTTGGTTCGATCCCGAAGATTTAGAATTTGCTGGTTTTCGTTTAATCGGTCAAGAATATCAAGCTATCCTTGCCAATGAATTTGGTAGATTGTGGAGTGAGGTACTAGAATTATATCTGGGAATTCATGATGGCAAATTGCGTTATTTTACCCCAGATGGTGAGTTAGTTGCTACACCAGAGGAAGCTGCACTGCAAGCACAGCAACAAGCTGCACAAGCCCAAGAGCGAGTCGAACGTTTAGCGAATCAGTTGCGGGCTTTGGGCATTGAACCAGAATAGTTGAGGAATTACGCATTTCCGACCAAAGAAACCGGGTTTTTTATCTAATCTGCCGATTGCAGCGAAGGATTTTTGCAAAAAACCCGGTTTCTGACCATCCGTGCGTCAGTCCTATAGTTGTCAAAATTGATTTAAAAGATGATTCAGTTTTAATGCGAGGTATAGCTCAACACCCATTGTTCAATAATTTAACAGCAGTAATTCATCCTCTAAGAAACTTGAGTCAATGCCTGAGAGAATTTTAATTGTGGGCGGTGCGGGTTTCATCGGCAGTTGTTTGGCAATTGGCCTGAAGAAACTTCACCCTGAATGGCAAATAATTTGTTTGGATAACCTGCGCCGCCGGGGCTCGGAATTGAATTTGCCTCGGCTTAAAAGTTGCGGAATTCAGTTTGTTTACGGGGATATTCGCACGGCGGCTGATTTAGATCCAGTTGCACTCAATGCTGATTGTATTATAGATTGCGCTGCGGAACCTTCTGTGCTGGCGGGTTTTAGTTCGCCTCAGTACGTTTTGCAGACGAATTTGCTGGGTACTGTGAATGTTTTGGAGTTGGCGAGACAGACTGGTGCGAGTTTGTTGTTTTTGTCTACGAGTCGGGTTTATCCGATCGCAAGCGTGAAATCTGTTAAGCTGTTGGAGTTGGATGATAGATTTGCGATCGGCCCAGAGCAAACATTACCCGGTATATCCAAGTTAGGCATATCAGAAGACTTCCCATTAAAAGGACACCGTTCGCTTTACGGCGCAACTAAATTAGCCTCAGAATTGCTGATTGAGGAATACAGGGAAGCATACAACGTGCCGGCAATTATTAACCGCTGCGGGTTAATTACTGGTGCTTGGCAAATGGGTAAAGTGGATCAGGGAGTTTACGGTTTGTGGGTTGCCGCTCACTATTTTGAAAAGTCCCTGAGTTATATTGGTTTTGGTGGTAGCGGGAAGCAAGTTAGGGATTTGCTGCACGTTGAAGATTTGTTGAGATTAGTTAATTATCAGTTAGAACATTTTGCTGAATTTGACGGCGAAGTTTTCAATGTAGGTGGCGGTTCTAGCAACAGTATTTCTTTAGTTGAAGCAACTGATTTGTGCCGCAAGATTTCGGGTAAATCGATTCCGATTCATCCGGTTTTGGAGGAACGGGCGGGGGATATTCCGATTTTTATTACCGATTCTTCTAGGGTGATGGAGAAGACTGGATGGCAGCCTATGATTGGGCCGGAGGCGGCTTTGCAGGATATTTATGATTGGATTGCGGCTAATGAGGTGGTGTTGAGTTCGATTTTGTAGGGATTTTTTGCAGCGCAGATGTTTTGTGGAATTTGGTAATAAAAGCATTTATTCTGCGGTAGGGACACGGCAGTGCCGTGTCCGGGATTAGGAAACGGCACTGCCGTGTACTTTTTGAAATTAATATCATTATATTTCCACACCGTCTAAAATCCCCACCATTACCTTAATTAAATCGTCTAAATCATCAGGCACTCTAAACAAATTGACATCTTGAAAAATCGTCTGCTGACTTCGATCTAATTTGCCAAATCGCCATACATCTCCCATTGTCACCGCACCGTAAAGTATATTTTGCTCTTCAACGTGTGACATAGCAATTAACTCTACAGCGAGTTGAGTAAATCCTCTAGTCATATCGTCGTTTTTGGCTTCAATGACTAGCAACTCTTGATTAGACTGCACGAGATAATCTAAGTTTCCTTTTAGCCAGCTATTAACGTTGAGAGTATACTCAAATCTGAGTTGACATTGGCAGTATCGAACGATGTCCAGCAAAACTGGTGATACTAATGATTCTCTTCTAGCTGTTTCGCTGCTGAGGCTGAGAAAAGGCAAAGTTGCTCTAATTCTTTGTTTGAGAGACTCTATTTCTCCTAGTTCTCTAGACGTATGTGGCAGAGATAACTCAGCTTTAACTAGCGAATAGTCAAATTCTGCTAAAATTTCGTCTGTTTCATAAGGTAATTCAAAGTATGAACGAAAGCTATATTCTCGACCTTCTTGTAATATTTTTCGCTTGACCATAATGTTTAAATTCCCAATATGTATCCATGTTTATTATAGCAATTGTCGAAGGCTTAGAAGATGAAGAATTACAGACAGCCGATCGCACTTATCGACAAAATATCAACAAAAGTGCGATCGACCTCAGCGTCTACTCGGCAAAATAGCGGGTCAAAATCCGCATAATCTCACCGCTAAT
>JAYUGZ010000371.1:0-11501 GCA_043767465.1 Cyanobacteriota bacterium | reverse complement strand
TTCGGCAAACTCAAAGCAGTGTGCTGCCGGATTAAATACATCCCTATTTGACGGGCATAGCTAATTTCTCGCCTGCGGGAAATGCCTTTCAAATCTTCAATAGAAACATCAAATGCCTCTGCTACAACTGCAATTACGGCATCTGGCGTCGCCTCTACGCTTTCAGTTTGCGGGTTCAAAACCGGGGTGATATTCTCCACAGTCATCGGCAAACCGGTAATCGAAAGATATGCTACCGCCCGAATCAAAGCTCCTTCTAATTCGCGAACGTTGGAAGTGTAACTAGAAGCAATGTATTCAATCACATCTCGCGGCAGACGCATATTTTCATATTCGGCTTTTTTCTGCAAAATTGCCATCCGTGTTTCCAAGTCTGGCAATTGAATATCAGCAATTAATCCCATAGAAAATCGGGAACATAAGCGCTCTTGCAGGCGGGGGATTTGTTGCGGTGGGCGATCGGAAGCTAAAACGACTTGGTTTCCGGCTTCGTGTAAAGTATTGAAAGTGTGAAAAAATTCCTCTTGGGTGTATTCTTTGCCTTCGATAAATTGAATATCATCTATTAATAAAACATCCGCGGCTCGATAGTGATCCCGGAAAGTTTGCATACTATCTTTGCGAATGGCGACGATTAAATCGTTGGTGAATTTCTCAGTAGAAACGTAAAAAATTTTGGCGCTGGGGTCGATTTCTAAGCGATAATGACCGATCGCCTGCATGAGATGAGTTTTGCCCAAACCAACGCCGCCGCACAAAAATAGGGGATTGAATTCTCGGCCCGGAGACTCGGCTACGGCGAGGGCTGCTGCGTGGGCCATCCGGTTGTTGGAACCGACGACAAAGCGGGAAAATACGTATTTGGGGTTTAAATGGGCAGGTTTAGGCGGGTGTAGCGAGTGACTTTCGGGGATATCGGCGATCGGGGATGGCCAAATCATGGCGGAGTCGCTGCTGCCACCGGTTTCATTTCCTCCGGCAACTGTTAAGTAAATTTCTACGGGATAGCCGAGAATTTCTGCGACTGCATCGGCAAGGATTTCTCTGTAATATTTCTGCAACCAATTGCGAGCAAAGGGGTTGGGGGCGCTGACAATCAAACAGTTATTTTCGAGTTGTTCGGCCCTGGCAGTTTTGATCCACGTCTCAAAACTAGGTCTGCTCAGTTGTACCTGGAGACGTTCTAGTATCTGATTCCACAGACTTTCGAGGGGAATGTCCACTGCTCACCTTTGCCGATCGGCATTCAAGAGATTGTCAAGTCTAGAGAGTTTAGTTTAGCCGAAGACCGGGCGGTTGAAACCGCGTCTATACAAGCAAAACCTGCCGACGCCGGTTGAAGAGTGAGTGGTTAACATCACATTTATGGAGACAAAATCTACTGCAAGCGGGTAGGAATTGTTGATTTTATTCAGTCTGCGGAGGCGGACATCGTTTGTATAGACGCGGTTTCAACCGCCCTCTTATCTAAAATTGGTAATCCAAAATCCAAAATGATAAGGTGAATGTTAAAGTTTAAGGGACTCTGCCGATCGCCCAAAATTTTTGCGGATCTGCGGATATAGCAGGTATCAAAGAGCTGCTAGGCAAGTATTTAAATTTGGCCCGAAAGCCTAAAAACGTGGCTATGAAGAGTTCTACTGGCAAATTTTGGAAGCAACCGGCAATTTACATATTATTGCTGGTAACGGGAGCAGGAGCGGCCATGTTGGGCGATCGGCTGACGGTTTCTCAATTACGTGCAAATTCAGGCGATTCGGGACAAAGGGCGCTGCAACCGAGATTGCAAGTGCCTGCTAATAGTAAGCCTCAAGCTAGCAAAGTCTTGCCGTCTGTTCCCTTGTCGGGCGATGCGGCTAATGTGAATTTTATTGTAGCTGCGGTGGCAAAAGTTGGCCCGGCTGTGGTTCGGATCGATGCTTCGCGCCGCGTGAAACCGGGAAATAAAGGGCTGTCGCCGGAGGATTTTTTTGGCGCACAACCAAATTCGGGCGGCCGGGGCGGGATCGAACGGGGCACTGGTTCGGGTTTTGTGATCGGGGCTGACGGCGTGATCCTGACTAATGCTCACGTTGTAGAGGGCGCGGATACGGTAAATGTAACTCTCCGGGATGGCCGCGGCTATCAGGGGCGGGTGTTGGGGGCGGATAAGGTGACGGATGTGGCTGTGGTGAAGATTGAGGCGAAGGATTTGCCTGTGGTGGCGATCGGCAATTCTGATAAGCTGTTGTCTGGGGAATGGGCGATCGCGATCGGCAATCCTTTGGGTTTGGACAATTCGGTGACAGCGGGGATAATTAGCGCTACAGGGCGATCGAGCACCGAGGTGGGCGTACCCGACAAGCGCATTGGTTTTATTCAAACAGACGCTGCAATCAATCCGGGGAATTCCGGCGGGCCGCTACTGAATGCTTCGGGTGAAGTGATCGGGATGAATACGGCGATTATTCAAGGTGCGCAAGGATTGGGGTTTGCGATTCCGATTCAGGCGGCGCAAGAGGTGGCGAAGGAACTGATTGCGACGGGGAAAGTCGAACACGCTTATTTAGGCATTGAAATGGCGACTCTGACTGCGGAGGTGAAGCAGCAAATTAATGGCAATGCTAACAGTAATCTGCGAGTTGCAGTCGATCGCGGTGTGGCGATTGTGAGCGTGGTTCCTAATTCTCCGGCGGCGGCGGCAGGTTTGCGGGCTGGAGATGTGATTCAAAAGATTAACAATCAGCCGATTATTCAGTCGGAGGCTGTTCAGGAGTTTGTGCAAAATGCTAAGGTTGGCGGCTTGTTGCAAATGGAAATTAATCGCAATGGGCAAATAGTTAATTTGAGCGTGAAACCGGGGAGTTTGCCAGTTCAAAAAATTCGATAATTAGTTGTTAGTTGGTAGGGGCGGTGCCCCCGTGCCCGCCCTCTTAGTTGTTAGTTGTTAGTTGGTAGGGGCGGTGCCCCCGTGCCCGCCCTCTTAGTTGTTGGTTGTTAGTTGTTAGTTGTTATTAATAGGAATAAATTCTTAATGAGTCTCTCTACAAAATGAACACCAACTAATAATTGATGATAGAAATTGTAAAGCAGAGACCCGAACCAAGGATTTTTCTTGATTTCTTTATGAAATAGTTCAATCTCAATTGTTTATTGATTCTCATGAGTAAAGACTAATAACCAACAACCAATAACAAATAACCAATAACCCATAACCAATAACCAATAACCAATAACCAATAACAAATAACCAATAACAAATAACAAATAACCAATAACCAATAACTATGGCCGAAATCTTGCAAATTTCTCAATTAGGAAATCCCGTACTGCGCCAACCGTCGCAAGTTGTCGAGAATGTGAAGGACGATCGCATTCAACAACTAATCGATGACCTGATTTTTACCGTACAACACGCTCATGGAGTGGGGATTGCGGCCCCTCAAGCGGCGATGTGCGATCGGCTGTTCATCGTCGCATCCCGCCCCAACCTGCGCTATCCCCAAGCGCCGAAGATGGAACCGACAGCGATGATTAATCCCCGGATTCTCGCTGCGTCAACAGAGACAGTCAAAGACTGGGAAGGCTGTTTGAGCATTCCGGGGATTCGGGGATTGGTGCCGAGAAGTCGATCGATCGAGATAGAATACACCAGTAGAGACGGCAAACTGCACCGGCAAGAATTAACAGATTTTGTGGCTCGAATTTTTCAACACGAACACGACCATTTAGATGGCATCATGTTTTTAGACAGGGTGGAAAGCACCAGAGAACTGATGACAGAGGATGAGTACCAGCAGCAATTTGTCAAGCTCCTCTGATAATTGATATAATTGCGATCGGTAACTAAGAGTGATGTTGTGAATAGGAGGGCGAATGTCTATCAACTTGGAAAAAGGCGGGAGAATCAATCTTTCTAAAGAAGCACCAGGGCTGAAAAATGCTGGGATTGGTTTGGGATGGGATACCAATGATACGGACACAGGCGGGGCGTTTGACTTAGATGCTTCCGTGTTTATGTTGGGGGCTACTGGAAAAATCCCCAGCGAAAAATACTTTGTTTTCTACAACAACAAAGAGTCGCCGGACGGTTCTGTAATACATCTGGGAGATAGTCGCACCGGAGAAGGAGTTGGCGATGACGAAACCGTTACAGTTGATTTAACTAAAGTCGATCCGTCGGTTCAAGAAATTGTGTTTGTTGTCACAATCGACCAAGCAGAATCGAGAAGGCAAAACTTCGGTCAAGTGCGGAATGCTTTTATCAGGATTTACGACACCACTACTAACACAGAAGTCACGAAGTACGATTTGGATGAAGATTTTTCTCGGGAAACTGCGATCGAATTTGGCAAACTCTACAAGAAAGACGGCGAGTGGAGGTTCCAAGCTGTCGGACAAGGCTACAATTCAGGCTTGCAGAGCTTTGTCGATAAGTATAACGGATAAAAGGAAATAGATTAGACGGCGGTTTCAACCGCGTCTACAAAAACGTAGGCGTTAGCCTTCCCGAAGGGTAGTCCGCCGGACGCGGACTGAAGAAAGTCAGGTAATTTTAACCGCCCGTTCTTCAACCGGCGTCCGGCGGGTTTTGTCTTTATAGGCGCGGTTTCAACCGCCGTCTAATCCCAACCACATTTCACGATAAACCTTACAAAATCACAAAACTATGGCTATCAACTTGACAAAAGGACAATCAATTGTACTCAGCAAAAGCGAATACGACTTGTCCCGATTGACATTAGCTTTAGGCTGGGATGTAGCGACAGCTAAAACAGGTCTTTTCGGTAGAAGCAGCGGTGCAAATTTTGACTTAGATGCCTACGCTCTGCTGCTGGGAGAAAATGGCAAATTAAAAACTTACAAAGAAGATGTAATTTATTACTCTCATTTGGAGTCAAAGGACAAAACAGTTGTACATTCCGGCGACAATCTCACGGGGGCTGGAGACGGCGACGACGAACAAATATTTGTGAAACTGAGCTCTTTGCCAGCAGAATATCACAAAATTATCTTGGGCGTAAATATTTACAATGGCAAAGAGAGAAAACAGCATTTTGGCATGGTAGAAAATGCTTTCGTGAGGGCTGTAGATGCAGCAGGGAAAGAAATAGCTCGCTATCGATTGTCAAGTGATGCTTCCTATGAAGGCAAATTAAATATGTTGATGGGAGAAGTTTATCGAGAAGGTGGCGAGTGGAAGTTTAAGGCCTTGGGAAATCCTTTGGCTGAAGATTTGAACGGTGTTGTCGGTTCGTTTATGCGGTGAAATAATCGGGAGGAAGAGCCTCCTAATATTCATTCCCAGGCAGAGCCTGGGAACAAGAAATTTCATCTGCGTTTATCTGTATTCATCCGCAGATATCCGCGGTAAAAAAAGCCACTTGCATCAATCTTTAACTGGCCGCATTGTTGGGAACATCACGGCATCTCGGATGCTTTGAGTGTTAGTCAAAAGCATCACCAATCTGTCTACACCGATGCCCATTCCCGCACAATTCGGCATTCCCAATGATAGGGCTTGGATGAAGTCTTCATCCATGGGATGCGCTTCATCGTCGCCTGCATTCTTCTGCGCTAGCTGTTCTTCAAACCGCTTTCTTTGCTCTTTCGGATCGTTCAATTCCGAGAAGCCGTTCGAGTATTCCGTACCGTTGATAAACAGCTCAAAACGTTCGACAAATCCCGGTTTGCTGCGGTGTCCTTTGGCTAAAGGACTGACTTCGACTGGATAGTCGATGATGAATGTCGGTTGAATTAGTTTGGGAACAACTAATTTGTCAAAAACTGCGTAGAGTACGTAGCCTAAACTTTGTTGTTCTAATTTAGACAGATGTAATTCTAGCTTGGTTGCGGATGCGATCGCACTTTCGAGATCCAAACTGTCAAAATCCAGCCCAAACTCGTCTCTGACAGCTTCCACCATCGTTTTAACTTGCCAGTGTTTCCCACTAAAACCGGGATATTTGTCACTGTAGTCGAACTTGCGTTCTAAACTGATAGTTTCTCCCTGATTCTCAATTTCCAGGACATCTCCGAAAACAGTCGCCGCCGCAAAACACATCACATCTTCGACAACCGTTAAAATGTCGAACACATCTGCATAAGCTTGGTAAACTTCTAAAGATGTAAACTCTGGATTATGAGTGCTATCAATGCCTTCATTCCTAAAGGCTTTTCCTAGTTCAAATACTCGCTCGAAACCTCCGCAAATAGCTCTTTTTAAGAATAATTCCGGTGCAACTCGCAAATACAAATCCACTTCCAAAGCATTGTGGTGCGTCATGAACGGCTTAGCAGCAGCACCGCCGTAAATTGCTTGCAATGTCGGCGTTTCTATTTCGTAAAAATCGGCTTTCCAAAGATAGGAACGGATGCTTTGGACGATGCGGCTACGCAGCATGAAACGATTGAGTGCATCTTGGTTGCTAGCTAAATCTATTTCGCGGTGGCGACGGCAAATTTCGGGGTCGTTAATGCCGTAATGAGCATCGGGAAATTGGATCGTAGCTTTTGATAACAGCGTGAATTCCCGCACTAAAATAGAAAGTTCTCCTCGGGGCGTGCGGCAGCCGATACCTTCGACACCGACAAAATCGCCGACATCAAGCAATTTTTTAATTTGTTCAAAGCTCAAACCGACTTCACCTGTGACAATTGCTTTCTCAACTTTCAGTTGAATCTTGTCTGTAGCGTCTTTTAAATCGATGAAACCAATTTTGCCACTGTCGCGCTTGGAAATAATCCGGCCGGCTAATCGCAGGGAAATTTCTTCGGAGTCGCTTTCTCCGTTGGCGAGTTCTTTTCCTGGCTGACTAAATATTTCGCGAACTTGTTGGGCTGTGTGCGATCGCGCGTAAGATTGGCTAGGATACGGTTCTATGCCTTGCGATCGCAGTTCGTCTACTTTTTGACTGCGGACTTCGGCTTCACTGAGAGTCATTAGGTATTGCCTGGTTAAAATTGCCAATATAGCAGAAGGAAGAAGCGGAGAGGGGAAGAGGGAGAGGGTCCGAGTGGGAGAATGGGAGAAAGGGAGAGGGGGAGAATGGGAGAAAGGGAGAGAGGGAGAGGATTTGACGATTGTTGAACAGATTTACTAATTCTTTTTGAGTAGCCAAACATTTTCGGTTGCCGCGCATATTCCTTTCAGCCCACCTGGTATGGATATGCTTTCAAGAAGCTTTAAATTATAAGCATCTTTATAGTGTTGATTTACTTCATCACTATTAACCGAAAAAGGTGGCCCGTCCATCAGGCTTTGATCGTATTCAAGGCTAATCATTAACTGCTCGGCTGTGTCTGTAATCTCTAACAAATGCTTTGCGTATCTATTTCTCATTTCTTTGGGCAAAGCCACCAAAGCTGCTCGGTCATAAATTGCATCGACACGGCCAAGAATTTCATTAGATAAGTCAAAAATATCACCAACAAATATGTCGATGTTTGTCGCACTATAGCGTGAGACGTTACCAAATTTTGATATTTTTGGCTCTAATCCAAGCCCTATGAACAGATGCTCAATCGGGAGTTTGCTCAACTCTGCTCCGGCGACACTATACCCTTTAGAAAGCAACCAGACAATATCCAGAGTTTTGCCACATAAGGGTAAAAATACACGGCTGTCTTCCACCAATTTAAGTTCTTTAAAGTATGTAACCAATATAGGATGGGGCTTGCTTTCGTGAAAGGCGATCTCATTCTTTTCCCACTTTTGGTGCCAAAAATCTATATCCATTCTGTTTCCTATAACGATTGCGGGCTTGAAGCGAATCCGGAGGCGACGCCTTGTTGCAGTTCTGGCAAGTCGGTCTGAGTTCGAGCATACGGCCTCCATTCCGTAACGGCTAACGGCTTGTGCTTCACAGGCGACAAACAAAGTATAACTCAGCATCAGCGGTATTGACCAAGAAAATGGGATACAAGCCCCGTCCTTTTAGGACGGCTTTTCTTGATTTCTAATATACTCCTTCAATACTTCCAGAGGTGCGCCACCAACGGAAACGGCAAAATAACTAGGACTCCACAATGCTTCCTTGTGGGGCTTGGGGTATCCAGCTTGTCCGTAGCGACGACTAGAAACCCCTTTCAAAGCGTTAACTATTTGAGAGATAGACAATTTAGGCGGATATTCAATCAGCGCGTGAACGTGATTCCCTTCACCGTTGAATTCCAGCACTTGAAAATTCATCTTTTGGGCCACTTCGCGAAACGACTTTTCAATCAAATCAATACTTTCGCCCGTAAATACAGACCGTCGGTATTTGGTCACGCAGACCAAGTGAACCTTAAGTTCTGTAACAGAATGGCGTTGCCTGCGATAAACGGTTGTCATTCGTGCAAACCAAGATATGATTTAGTGGCAGACCAATTCTAGCACGACCATGAAAGCAAGATATCGCTACAGAATTTACCCAACCAGCCAACAGCAGCAGGGCTTAGCTCGGTTGTTTGGCTGTGTTCGCGTAGTCTGGAACGATGCTCTTGCGCTCTGTAAACAGTCCGATCAAAAGCCAAGTTCGGCGGACTTGCAAAAAATCGTCATTACTCAGGCTAAGAATACCGAAGAAAGGGTTTGGCTAGGAGAGGTCTCGTGCGTCCCATTACAACAGTCGGTTGCCGACCTAGACGTTGCTTTCAAGAACTTTTTCAACTCCTGCAAGGGAAAGAGAAAAGGTCGTAAAGTCGGATACCCTAGGTTTAAGAAAAGAACTAGCAGTCAATCTGCACGTTTTAGGGTTGGAGGATTCTCCTTAAAAGGTGATGGTGTCTACTTAGCCAAGATTGGAATTGTTAATCCAATATGGTCTAGAAATCTTCCATCAGAACCTAGCTCTGTTACAGTAATCAAGGATTGCGCCAACCGCTACTTCTTAAGCTTTGTTGTCAAAATCGAACCAATTCAAACTGAGGCTAAAAACCCAAGTATAGGAATTGATTTAGGAATTAAAACCTTTGCCGTGATGAGCAATGGCGAGAAAACCGAAAGTCCTAGCTATAAAAAGTTAGACCGGAAAGTTCGTAAGCTGCAACGCAAATTAGCGCGTCAACTTCATGATTCTAAAAGAAGGAATGTAACTAGAATTAGAATCGCCAAACTGCACAATCGCATTGTCGATACCCGCAAAGACTTTCTACACAAGTTGTCAACCAAAATAGTCAACGAAAACGAAGTGATTATTTTGGAAGATCTCAACGTGTCTGGCATGGTAAAGAATCGGAAACTCGCAAGGGCAATTAGTCAACAAGGATGGTATGAATTCCGAACACTTTGCGAAGCTAAGTCTGAGAAATTTGGCAGAGAGTTTAAAACAATTAGTAGGTGGGAGCCTACTAGCCAAGTCTGTTCAGACTGTGGATTTAAGTGGGGGAAAATCAATTTGTCTATCCGCTCAATACTTTGCCTGAGTTGTGGCACCGAGCAAGATAGAGACGAAAACGCAGCTAGAAATATAGAACAAGTCGGGATGGGGAATCGCCACGACTCTAAACGGGCGCAGAGGGGACGTAAGACTACGAAAGGTAGCAGACCCCTGTGAAGCGTCAAGAATCACCGCTGCTGAACTCACGGTGAGTATTTCAACGTCCTATGCAAGCACTGGTATTGTTTTGACAGCACAAAGGCGGCGAAACATTAAAAAATTAAGTTGTCTGTCGATCGCAAGTGGTGAGATGATATGTAGTGCAGCCTCACGGCAGTTCCACAGAAACTGAACAGCAGAGACGCGGGCGATCGAACTCGACTCATCTCTGCCAGAATCGACCACACACACTCTCTCTTACATATAAAAACCAGAATTATGGCTGTTGCAACTCAATCACAGACTGAAGAACTCTGCATCAACTCTATCCGCTTTCTCGCCATCGATGCGGTAGAAAAAGCAAAATCAGGACACCCAGGACTGCCGATGGGCGCTGCGCCTATGGCCTTCGTGCTGTGGGATCGGTTCATGCGGTTCAATCCCAAAAACCCTAAGTGGTTCAACCGCGATCGCTTCGTCCTCTCCGCCGGCCACGGCTGTATGCTACAGTACGCCCTCATGTACTTGACCGGCTACGATAGCGTCAGCCTCGACGACATCAAGCAATTTCGTCAGTGGGAATCCAAAACTCCTGGACACCCCGAAAACTTTGTTACCGAAGGCATAGAAGTTACCACAGGCCCTCTCGGACAAGGCATTGCTAACGCCGTCGGTTTGGCAATGGCAGAAGCTCACCTCGCTGCCAAATTTAACAAGCCCGACCACACCATTGTTGACCACTACACCTATGTGATCATGGGTGATGGTTGCCACATGGAAGGCATTTCTGGCGAAGCTTGTTCTTTGGCCGGACACCTCGGACTCGGCAAATTAATAGCCCTCTACGATGACAATCACATCTCGATCGAAGGCGACACTAACTTAGCCTTTACTGAAGATGTCGGCAAGCGTTTTGAAGCCTACAACTGGCACGTCATTACAGTAGACAATACCGACCTAGACCATGATACTAGCTTGGCAGCAGTTAACAAAGCTCTTGAAGAAGCCAAGAAAGTGACGGACAAACCGTCCATGATTAAAGTTCGCACAATTATTGGTTTTGGTTCTCCCAACAAGCGCAATAGTTACAGCGCTCACGGTGCTGCTTTGGGTGGCGCTGAAGTGCAAGCAACTCGCGATTTCTTGAAATGGGAATACGAGCCGTTTGTGATTCCTGATGATGCTTTGTCACACTTCCGTAAAGCAGTGGAACGCGGTGCTCAATCTGAGCAAGAATGGAATACAGCTTTTGCAGCTTATCAAGCAGCATATCCCGCAGAAGCAGCAGAATATGAGCGCACGGTTGCTGGCAAACTTCCCGAAGGTTGGGATCAAGTTTTGCCGACATACAAGCCGGAAGATAAGGCAGATTCCAGCCGGAATCATTCTGGAAAATGTTTGAATGCTTTGGCTGCTGTGTTACCTGAATTAATCGGCGGTTCCGCTGACTTGGCATCTTCTAACATGACTTTGCTCAAGGGTGAAAAAGATTTCCAAAAAGGTCAATACGAAGGTCGTAACCTGCGTTTTGGTGTGCGGGAACACGCTATGGGCGCGATCGCCAATGGTATGGTTCTACACGGTGGCTTAATACCTTACTGCGCTACCTTCTTGGTATTTGCCGACTATATGCGCGGCGCAATTCGCCTCTCCGCACTCTCCGAAGCCGGAGTCATCTACGTCATGACTCACGACTCTGTAGCCTTGGGCGAAGATGGCCCAACTCACCAACCGGTAGAAACCATCGCCTCCCTGCGCGTAATTCCCAATTTGTTGGTAATGCGCCCCGCTGATGGTAACGAAACATCCGGTTCTTACAAAGTGGCAATTGAAAGCCGCACCCGCCCAACTTTGATGGCTTTGTCTCGTCAAAACTTGCCTAACTTGGCCGGAAGTTCGATGGAAGGAACAGCCAAAGGCGCTTACATTTTGTCCGACGACGACGGCACTCCCGACATCATTTTAATCGGCACCGGTGGCGAAACATACCTCTGCGTTGAT
>JAYUGZ010000370.1:0-1798 GCA_043767465.1 Cyanobacteriota bacterium | reverse complement strand
AGCAGCAATTTGCCGACAGTCGAGGCGAGGGTATCGGTATCAGCACCGTAACAGTCTAGGCCAGCAATCTGGAGCAACTGTTGTTCGATCGGCTCAATTAACTTTTTAGCAGCAGTTGGTGAATCAGCGCGGGCCGAAATCCGCAGTTTGACTTCGCCGTGATTGGCGTAGGGAGCCACAGTAGGATTAGTTAAATTCAGAAAACTATCTACTTTTTCCGCTAGCGCCGACTCAGCAATGCCCCAAAATTTCAACGTGCGGCTGCAAATAGTGGCGCTGCACCAACCGCCATTTTTCAGGTAAGGAACGGCGGTTTCTCGCCACATTAAGTGCATTTCCGCCGGTACGCCAGGAAATGTCATCAGTGTGACGTTGGGAACAGGCTGCCAAATAATCCCTGGTGCAGAACCGCTGCGGTTGGGCAGAATATCCGCAGTTTCGGGAATTAAAGCTTGTTTGCGGTTGCTCTTACTCATGGTGCGTCCCCGCTGAGCAAATTTGTGTTCGATATCGGCGATAATTTCCGGCTTTTCGATGAGGGGAATGCCAAAAAAATCGGCGATTGTTTCGACTGTGAGGTCGTCTGGTGTGGGGCCTAGACCTCCTGTAAAGAGCAAAAGTTGCGATCGACCCACAGCAATTTCTAACACTTGTTTGATGCGTTCTGGATTGTCACCCACCACTGTTTGATAGTAGTGAGGGATTCCCAAAATCGCTAATTCTTTAGCTAAAAACTGGGAATTGCTATTAAGAATATCGCCTAACAGCAATTCAGTGCCAACACAAATAATTTCAGCAACCATTATGCGATTTTAGATTGGGGAATTGGGCATAGGGCATAGGGAATTGGGCATCGGGCATAGGGCATAGGGCATCGGGCATAGGGCATAGGGAATTGGTGATTCTTACTAACAACTAACAACTAACAACTAACAACTGACAACTGACAACTGTCAACTGTCAACTGTCAACTGTCTATCGAGCGTGTCTCCAAACTTTCCAGCTAGCGTATCCCAGCAAACTTGTCGCACCCATAGCGTAAATTATGCCGCTTGGAACCGAAAAAGCTAGGGCTAAACTCCCCACCCACAGAGTCAGGGCGTAAATAAACAAAACCGCAAATCTATGGGATAATCCTGCATCCAGCAATCGGTGGTGGAGGTGGCGTTTGTCAGCAATAAACGGTGACTTGCCGTTGCGGAGTCGATCGAGAATTACGGCAGACATATCTAAAATCGGTACAGCTAAAATTAAATATGGCAGTAACACAGAAGTAACAGCCGTAGTTTTAACTAACCCAATTACTCCCACTCCAGCGAGAGTAAACCCGATAAAATAAGCGCCCCCATCTCCCATAAAGATTTGAGCCGGATTGAAATTGTAGCGCAGAAATCCCAAGGTGCCGCCAGCTAAAGCTGCTGCAATTAAGGCCGCCGCTGGTTGGTGCATCGACAGACTGACAATCAGCATCACAACTGCTGCAATCCCCGAAACTCCGGCTGCTAAACCGTCCAAACCGTCAATCCAGTTGATGGCGTTGGCCATACCGACGAGCCAAATCACGGTAATCGGCAAGCTCAGCCAGCCAAGATCCGTCAGTCCCAGGGAGGGAACTGTGAGAAACTCAATTTGTACGCCTGCCATCCAAGCGATGCTGGATACACCAATTTGCATCAGCAAGCGTTTGAGGGCAGAGAGCGAAAATAGGTCGTCTGCTAAACCGATGAGGAAGAATCCGATGCCGCCGAGGGTGACTCCCCAAATTTGGTATTCATCTTTGGGATTGAGAATTTGTCCG
>JAYUGZ010000369.1:0-1802 GCA_043767465.1 Cyanobacteriota bacterium | reverse complement strand
ATTGAGTTGCGATCTATGACAGATAATTTAACTACTCTCCAAGCTAAAATGTTGGAATATCAAGCTAACGGAGTGCGGTTGGGATGGTTAATTAATCCGCAACAGCAGCAGGTAGAAGTTTATCGATTGGGGCAAGCAGTAGGGAGCATCCCAGTTTTTATTTTTCAAAGAGAGATAAATATTAATAAGCATTGATTCATCTGCATGTGTTACAACTTGACTGTGGAGCAAATCATCAATAGATCGATCGCATTATCAACAGATCGATCGCATCATCAACGAATCGATCGCATCATCGACAAATCGATCGCATCATCGACAAATCGATCTCATTATCGACAAAATTGATTTTTGGCCGCTACCCCAAAGGTTTATCAAAGATTAAATGAGAGTTCTATAAACAAGAGTAATAGAGCATCACAGTATGATCTCTAATTAATTTGCCGAAATTAATCCGTTAAGATAAGCACAGCGATGGGCAAGTACTTGAGGAACATTTTCAACTTTCCACTGTGCCCCTGAAATTTTAGTCCGACGATCTATCTGTTTAATAGTAGATTCAATTGCTCCAGAACCAATTGAACAAATTTGCGGAGTTCGTGCGGTCGGGTCTCCCGACCATGCAACGAACCCAAGCAGCTCGGTCTGAAAATAATAATAATTAATTATCCGATGACGATGTTTTTCTAAATAAGCACAAAAATTTTCAGCTTGCTTGAGATCGCAATCACTAAATAATAAAATAGTCTCATCAATTTTCCCATGCCACAGTAGATTTCTCGCAGCAAACAATCTCTGATTAGAACCACCAATTTTGTGGAGATTTTCCATTAGATGGAACCAGTCAAGAATTTCTCTTTTTTCGCCACTGACTACAATTTCTTTGACAACATTCCATACCCCATCATGTCCATCACCCAAACAAGTAACTACTGGTGCTAATTTTTGGCTATTTACCCAATTAATAATCACTTCGTTTTCTTGAAATGAAGCACAAATTGCCTGTCGATCGTGTAATACTATTGCTTTGTACCCTTTCCAGCTAGATGGCTCTGTCTCTGGTGTTCGCACTCGTATATTGCCACCATCTACGCTTAATTCTGCTACGTTAGACTTAATTTGTGGTAACTCAAATTCTTGCCGATGAATTAACCTCTGTTGAACACTTTTCGATATTTTTATGCCTGTTAAATATTCAACTTCTTCAGTTGCTCTTTCGTAAGAAACTGACGCACTTATTCTCAAACAACATGCTTCTAAGTAAGGACTGATTTGTGAATGACTTTTTACTTCTAGTTTTTTCGCCTGATTGCTTGTAATCACTAGCTCTCCGATTATACTTTTAATGTGTCTTTCATATCCACCACTTTCTCCGGTAATATTTTTGACAAAAAAATTCCCACTTCCGGCATCACATATTCTTGCATTCTATCTCTCACCGCTTCTTCTATTGTCCCTAAGCTAGTTAATTCCTCTGGTGGTGTATTTTTATACAGAATTTTAGCAATAGCTTGAGTGTATACTGCGATCTCTTGTCGTTCTTCTGGACTCATCATATTACTTAATCTACTTGACTTGACTTAATTATCTCAAAATTATCGACGATCTGTTTTCATTTAGAGCCAAATTCCTGAATGCTTATACTAGTACATAAGATTTATCTCTCTCGATCGAATAAAAAGTGGGATGCTCCCCGCCAGTAGTGTGGGCATTGCCCACCAATATATTATCGAGCAATACAATATTTTATGGCATATAGTAATTTTACCCTGAGCAAAGTCAAAGCTGATTTTGCGATCGAC
>JAYUGZ010000368.1:0-11546 GCA_043767465.1 Cyanobacteriota bacterium | reverse complement strand
GACCAACTTTTAGCTAATCCAGTGATTGAAAACTATCGGGTTGAGTTGACTGAGGTTCCTGTTGCTGTCGAGACTATAGGGGCATAAAAATGAAATTTGGAGTTATTGTTTTTCCTGGTTCAAATTGCGATCGCGATGTGGTGTGGGTAACTCAAGGGTTATTGCACCAACCGACGCGGATGATTTGGCATGAAGATACCGATATTTCGGATATTGACATCATTGTAATTCCCGGTGGTTTCAGTTACGGAGATTATTTGCGGTGCGGCGCGATCGCCCGTTTTTCTCCAGCGATGCAAGCTACTGCGGAACACGCGAAACAGGGCAAACTTGTACTCGGTATTTGCAACGGTTTTCAGGTATTGACTGAAGCTGGTTTGCTCCCCGGTGCCCTGGTGCGGAATGCGGGATTGCATTTTATTTGCGATCGTACTTCGTTGAAAGTCGAACGCAGTAACACTCCTTGGACTTCCGCTTATACTTCCGGTGAAATCATCGATTTGCCGATCGCCCACGGGGAAGGCAATTATTACGCCGATGCCGATACTTTAGCAGAACTAGAAGAACACGATCAAGTGTTATTTCGGTACTGCACAGAAGCGGGCGAAATTAACGCTACTGGGAATCCCAACGGTTCGTTAAATAATATTGCCGGCATTTGCAATCGGGCAGGCAATGTGTTAGGAATGATGCCGCATCCTGAGAGGGCCTCCGATCCGATGTTGGGCGAAACTGATGGGATGAAATTGTTTCAAGGGTTGCTGATGGCAACTGTTGCTGCTGTTTTATAGATAAACAGGCAAGATGCCTGTTCCACAGTAGATAATGTAGGGTGCGTCGCGATCGATCATCTACAAATAGACATCTCCAATAATTACTGTGGAACAGGCATCCTGCCTGTTCTTGACAAGCTTTTTGGGAGATGTCTAATCAAATCAAATATCTCGCAGCGACGCACCTACAAAATTAAAAATGCTAAAATGATTGGAAAGTCAATACATCGGAAAAAAGTCCTATGCCTTCACCCTTTCCTGGAATGGACCCGTACTTAGAACACCCCGATTTCTGGCAGGAAACTCATCATTGGTTAATTTGCGCGATCGCTGATACCATCATGCCTCAAATTCGCCCTAAATATGAAATTGCGATTAAACAAAACATTTATAAAAACGATACTAATGACTATAATAGTAACTCGATTCTAGTAAGTATCCCCAATGTGGCTATCGAACATCAATCTAATACCATTGATGTTCCTAACCGTTCAGTTGCCCTTGCTACTTTAACACTTCCGACTATCGTCAAAGTGCCAATTATTGAAAAAATTAAACAGACTTACCTCGAAGTGCGAGAAATGACAACGAAACAAGTTGTCACCGCAATTGAAATTCTTTCTCCCGTGAACAAACGTAGTGGAGAAGGCAGAATTACTTATCTCAAAAAACGCCAGAGTATTTTAGGTAGCTTAACTAATTTAGTCGAAATTGATTTACTACGAAAATGGGAATCTATGCCCATTCTTAATAATTCTATTCAAAGCGACTATCGGATTTTAGTCAGTCCGAGTAATCGCCGTCCGTTTGCCGAACTTTATGCTTTTAATCTCCGCGATTCTTTTCCTATATTTCCACTTCCCTTGCGCGAGGAAGATGTAGAACCTATTGTTAATTTTCCAGAAATATTTGCAGGTATTTACGATCGCGCCGGCTATGACTATCGCATCGACTACGATCGAGAACCCGTACCGTCTCTATCGGAAGAAGACCGGGTTTGGGCAAACCAAATTTTGCAAGAAAAAGAACTTCGAGATAATTAATTATATTTTACTTTATATCGTAGGGTGCGTCGCGATCGACAATCTCTAAATCAACTATAAAATCTCCCAGCGACGCACCCTACAAATATCTCGCATCTTAGCTATGATAATTCACGCAATATTGTTTCTATCGTCACATCTGGCAGACCAAGCAACTGAGCGATTTGACATGGTTTGATACCTTGACTGTGCAATTTGCAAACAACATCAGCGACATCAATTTCCAGCCGTTCGATCTGAGTTTTGAATTTCGATTCAGTGGGGCGATTGTTGTCAGAGTTGCTAGGCGAAAAAGGACAGGGTTTGAGGTTGAGGGTGTGGACGTATTCGACGTATTGAATATAATCTCTACCGAAGTTTGAAGTATTGCTGATATTTCTACGATCGATCGCAGCTTTGAGATTGCCTTTTTGCATCTCTTCATCCATCACTGCGGAGAGACTTTTGAGTAGCTTGTAGCCGACTTCTCGGACATATTTTGTAGTGTAGCGGGTGTCGCGGGCGATCGCTTCATAGGTTTTACCATCATACATTCCCTGAAACAGTAGCCGTTGCAGCGTGTTGAGATGTTTGCCAGTTTTCTCAAAGATCAGGGAATCAACTAATTTTAGCAGTTCGTTTTCGTCAGGGACGGCTTGCAACGGGCGATCGTCGTTGGGCTGCATGGCTTAAGTGAAGAAAATATAAAGTTGGGGAAACTTCGGGCTTTTTCAGTCTTTTTCGGGCTTTTTCAGCCATGACATAGATGAGACAGGTGAGGTAGATTTCTTAAATCACCAACACAAAATAAAATTATATGCCTGACAATTTAGCTTTGCTGGACAAGAACGATGACATACTGAAAGCTAGCAGCGCCAAGAATCAAGCGGATTGCGGCTGTGGCTCGAAAAAAGCCGCGACTCAAGAGACGGTATCGAATGCTCAGAACATCCAGAATATCTTTAGCTTGGGAAGCAACGATACGCTAAAAAGTTCGATCGCGCAAGACTTTTTGAATGGTAACACAGGAAACGACTTGATTTCCGGTAGTGCTGATGGCGATATTGGGCGATCGACTTCTCAAGTCAGCAGCGGCTCACTTTCGAGCGATGGTAGTGCTTACATTTTAACTGAGGGAAGCGACACATTTACGATCCCGATCGGCTTGCTGGATACTCTCATCGGCGGTTTGCGGGGTTTAGGCGGTGCGGATTCGATTACGGGTTCGGAATCTGGGGATATCGTCTATGGCGACGAAGGAAATGACACAATTGAGGGCCGAGGTGGTGCTGATTTGCTCTACGGCGGCTTGGGAAACGATTTTCTGAGTGGCGGTGCGGGCCAAAATGGTCTCCTTGGCGGTGATGGTGCAGACACTTTACAGGGTGGTGAAAGTGCTGATGGTGTCAACGGAAATGCTGGTAATGACGTAATTTTCGGTGGAGGGGGAGACGACTTTTTGCGGGGTGGTCGCGGTAACGATATTGTGAATGGGCAAGATGGCGATGACTTTGTAATCGGCGATTTGGGCAATGACACTCTGACTGGTGGTGCGGGTCAAGATATATTTTTTCTGCGCTCTGAGGCGGCTTTAGGCTCTCCTACGTTTGACTTAATTACCGACTTTCAAAGAACGATCGATTTCATTGGACTTAGCACAAATCTTAAGGAATCCGATATTGTTTTGGAGTCAAAAGTGCAGCCGTCGGGTGGTTCTGCTGTGGATATTAAGGTGGCTGCAACAGGGTCATTGTTAGGTACTGTTTTGGGAGTGACACCCGATGATTTAAAAGGTCGTTTCAGACCTTATGATGTGGAACCCGATCGTCCTGAAGATAGAGTTACAATTGATTTACCGGAAGTTAAAAAGCTATCTGACAACAGATTTCAGATGGAGTTTCCGGCGAGTGATGGTAGCAAATATATCACTGTTATCCAAGATGATGCTGACGGACGTTTCGTAGAATCAGTTATATTCGTACCCAATCGTACAACTGGTGTTCGTGGTAGTACAACGCGCTTCGGTCGAGATGGTACAAGTGCGGATATCACTGTTGAAGGGTCTAATGAAACTGTGCGACTTGAGAATCAAGCGAGTAAAGAACCTGGAAAGCCGGATCAAGGTGTCATATCGGGGATCAAAGATGGTCAGATTTTTGATTCTGTAACTTTTCCTCTGCCAATGGAGCCAACTCCAGTAACTCCTCCTCCTGAGCCACCAAAACCAACGACTCCGACCGTTAGCGGTCGAGATTTTGCGAAAGATTGTGAGTCGGTTAAAAAGTTTTGCAGAGGCACTGGCAGACTTGCTAAAGTGGTTGATTTTGCTGCTGCTGCGTCAGCCCTTGGTGGTTTAGTATTGCCTCCTTTTAGGGTTGTTAACAAAGCAATGGAGGCCGCGTCTACAGGATTAAAAGTCATTGACTACAGTTGCAAACTTCTTACAGGTAGCGATAAAGACCTTGGTGATGCGGTAATTGACGAATTGACTGGAATAGGAGTTGGGAAAATTATCCAATCAGCAGGACTTGCAGGAGAAGTTATAGGAGGTAGTTTAGATTTAGCTTCATCTACTAAGGATCTCATTGATTTATTTTTTGGGGAAGAGAAGCCGACAGAACCTTCTAAAACCAACTTTTTGCCTCAGATCCGAAAGTTTCTTGCTGATAAGACGGGTATTCCATTTGACTTTTGCGATAAACCTGCGACTACTGCTGCACCAGCACCAACTTGTTTGCCAGGAGGAGGTTCAAACATTAAAGTAGAACTCATCCCCGATCGCATCCCCTATGGACAAACGGCACAATACACACTGACATACTGCGATTCAAAAAACGAAATAGACAATTTTCTCGTAGAACTTGATACAGCAAGTGGAACACAAACCAAAATCATTCCCGTTTCCTCTTTCAGTGGCACGATAAGTTTTGGGATACGAAACAAGCCAAACGCTTTTGGGGACTGTATTACATCAGGTCAATCCGTGAGGGTTGCAGGTAGAAGTGGCAATCGTGAGTCACTTGAAATTCGCAATTTCACAAATTTGGGTCTTGATGGTGGATTACGTGATGGACCCATTTCCAGTTATTGTGATGTAGAGTTGGTTTAAGGGCGATCGGGTTTTTTGTGGATGGGCGATCGGGTTTTTGGGTGGATGGGCGATCGGGTTTTTGGGTGGATGGGCGATCGCATTTTTGGATTGAGGGGGGCGATCGCATTTTTTGGTTGATGGGCGATCGGGCTATAATACAGAAAACTTGACAATAAAAGTAACTGTCATGAGAGAGTTAATCTAACAAGAGTTAGAAAAGCTCGATCGAGAACAACTCCAACAAGTATTTGAATTTATTGCCTTCCTGAAATTCCGTGCCAGATTAGTGAGTATTCCTGCGATCGATGAAACGAACTTAGCTGCACTTTATACCGAATTTGCCGAAGAAGACCGACAACTTGCGGAACTCGGAATCAGCGAATATTCAGAACTCCTCAAACATGAGGATTTGGCATGACAATCAGACGAGGTGAAATCTGGATTGCCAACCTCGATCCGACACAAGGTTCCGAACAAGCAGGCGTGCGTCCCACAATTATTTTTCAAAACGATACAATTTCGAGATACACGACTACTGTTATCAGTATTCCTCTCACCACTAATCTGCGCCGTGCATCTCTTCCTTCCTGTGTTTTGATTCCTGGCGGTGAGGGAGGATTGACTCAAGATTCTGTTGCATTGTGCCATCAACGCCGTGCATCTCTTCCTTCCTGTGTTTTGATTCCTGGCGGTGAGGGAGGATTGACTCAAGATTCTGTTGCATTGTGCCATCAACTGCGAGTTTTGGATAAAACAAGATTGCGAAATAAAATTGGTGAAGTCAATCCAGAGATACTCGTACAATTAGAAAATATCGTATTATTTACCTTGGGTTACTTACCTTAAAAAATAAATCCTCGCCGGGTTTCTAATCATCCTTACCTGTTTCTAGCGACACAAAATACTGACTGTAAACCACACTATCCGGTGCCCAAAGCGGCCGCCAATAAACATTTTGCATCACCGCTTTTTCCCCATCACCATCAGCGGGCCACTGAAAACTGACGATCGCAATATTGCTATATCCCACAATCTCGTCACCCTCTTGCAGCCAGCGATTGCGCCACAACAGCGCTATCAAATTCCATAACCGATGCAGCAGCGGCAATTGTTTATTTTTATGCGACCTGCTTGACGGCTCACCATTTTCATGCTTCACAAACACCCGAGCTTTTTGCCGTTTAACCCAATCAATTCGATAACCCCAATCAGGCAGAGATTGTCTATTCCTGACAGCAGCAGCCAGAGCTTTCTTTCTGCCACCCCTCGAAATCTTCATTAATTCCAGCGGCTCATTCCATCCCAAACATTCATGCGATCGCTCAGGAAACAGCGACTTAATCTTAGTATGAATTAAATGCGTTTTCCACTCCTCATTGATAAAAGCACTAGCAGTCAATTGCGCCAACACAGAATATTGACAATTTGATTGATAATTCTCCCTCGTCAAAGGCTCAATATTCGGTCGAGAATCGCCAAAATGACAATCCGACCAATAACTCAACCGCACAGCACCAGCATAGTGAATATCCCCCGTCAAAACAATCACCCGATCGCGCTGCTTAAAAAACTCCGACAACAGCTTCACAAAAGCCAACTCATGAAAATTCCAAGCATCCCCCGCATCACTATTAAAAACCTTCCCCTGTTCCACATCCCGCCTTTGCACCGCATCAATAATCCACAAACCCACCAAATTTGTCGGCACAACAACCAGCGTCGCCTCGATCGCAAATTCCCCAGTTTTATTCAGCAACTCAGTCTCCCGCAAAGGCTGCTGAATTTGCTCCTCAAAACCTTTGTGAGTCAAAAGCATCGGCGGCGCGATCGCACTTTCGGGCGGATAGCCCCGCCAAGTCCGCGTATCCAGCACAATCACCTCATGCTTAAAACTTCTTACAGTAAAATGCCAACTCAAAACCTCACCTACACCTCCGCCATCCCGATCCAAAATCAAAACATCCTCATCTAACTTAAACTTCGGCAAATTAGTTTCAATATCAACCCCTGGAATTCCCAAATACTTACCAGCCTCCTCCCAAATAGCAACATCAGTTCCCGCAGAATTCGACCACTTTTCAGTAGCCTTTAATAACTTATCTCCTACGGTTGCGCGATCGAACTGTGCGGGCGTATTTCCCCAACCTTGAAACACAGCATAAGCCAGCAAAGCATTCTGCACCACCCGGCGGCCCAGCGGCTTACCCAGCACCCGATAACACCACTCCCGATTCAAATACCAATCATCGCTAACATCATGGTCATCGCAAATCATATAAGTAGGAATATTCGCCAGCGCCCGCCTCACCCTCCACAAATTGCGAACAAAACCATCAAGTTCAACAACTTCTTTGTCCCAGATTTTCACCTCCTTAGACTCTTGACAAATATCCTTACCCTTCGGAAAACTCGCACACCAAAGCACAGGAGACCAAACCAACAAATACATTGCGCAATATTCCCCCAAACCAAACAAGTGACTTTTAGACTTGTCGGGTTTATTTACCAACATCGCCGTAAAGCCGCCAAAATCTCTGGCCATATCGGTGCGAGTCCCCGGCTGTAACTCAATTGGTTTTTTGTACCCAGACTCAGCATTAGACGCTTTCTGAATTGGCGCCTCTCTAAAAATTTCCCTTTCTTCGCCAACTGCATTTTCTTTTTCCGATTTTTTGGGTATACTGATACACAAATTCTTTTTTATTTGGGCATCATTCATCAGGGGCAGATTCTCTTCCCAGCCCAACAGTGTATCGCCAGCGTCAGTCAATGCCCACAGCATCGCATCGGCAACGTCGTCGCCGTAAATTTGGTCACCTGTTAAAAACAGTTGGTGGGGCCGGAAATTTGCCATTCCTGCAAATTGTTCGATCGCATTATCCAAAATTGGCAGCGCATCTCTGCCACCTCCGTGAGGCTTGCGACAAGAACCGTGCACTATACGCAAATAGTTTAAATCCCTCGGTGGCAGGGCAAAAGTCGGCAACCCGTGAGCGAAATAGCCGATCGTCTCCGGGCCCAAAACCGATAAATCAGGGGAAGTCGGCCACAGACAAGAAAGGAGATTTTCCTTCTCATTTTCTGGGACTGCCACCGACGACGACTCGCGATTCCCATCAAACTCCAGGGCTGATTCATCATTCTTTGTAGGGGCAATCCCCCCGTGGTTGCCCTCCTGGATAGGGGAGGGTCGGCACGGGGGCACGACCCCTACAAAATCCTGATTTTTCTGAGAATGAAACAGCCCCCCAGCAAACTCAATGTCATAAGCATAAATTTGTCCGTATGTCAAGACATTGCTGTTAATTGGTTGAGCCGTCACCGCCACTACGTGCAGATATTTGCCAAGCTGCACAGTAGATTTCGCACCTTGCAGCAAGAGCACATCGACAATTTCGCCGGTGCCGCCCTCCGTCGAATAAACCTTGAGTTCGACTTCCCGCGCTGCTTTCAGAGCCAGCCAAACTGTAACTTCCCCAGTTTCAGTCCGTCGCAAAATCGGGCCCGCCAGGATGAGCGGCAAGTGATGAATTCGATGACTTAAGGGCGTCCAAGACATAGGCATCAAAAAAATAAAATTAAATCAGGAGTTTTCTAGCAATCAGATTTTAGGCGATCGACCATCTGTCACCCCTTTAACTAATGCTAAGTCTGCCCATCCATGTCCGCCAAATTGTAACAATTCATTAAGCAAAATTAATAATCAACCATGCTACAAGAAGATTTACAACATTTCTTAAATTCAGTCCCGCAGCTAGCAATTCAACCATCAGAACCCGCCCTAGAACCCAACAGCCCACTAATCTACTTGTCACCTTTAGATCGATCAATTGATCGCCACCCGCTGACAGTGGCTCCTGAAACCCCGATCGCCCAAGTGTTAGCTCTCATGAACCCGATGCGCGTCTCCTGTCAGCTTTGCGGGGAAAAACAACAGGGTGTTCCCAACCAGGCTAAGCGCAGTTGCGTGATAGTTGTGGAAGACTCGCGCCCGATCGGCATTTTTACAGAACGAGATATCGTCAAGCTAACTACCCTCGCCAATTGTGCGATCGGACTGACAATTGCAGACGTAATGACTCGATCGCCCATTACCCTCACACAATCCGATTCTCAAGATATTTTCACAGCCATCTTCACCTTGCGCCAGCACTCCATCCGGCATTTGCCCGTAGTCGATGAGGAGTCGCGACTGATCGGCATCATCACCCGCGAAGCCATTCACGAAGCCCTGCAACCGGTGAACTTACTGACCAATTTGCGCTGTGCCGCAGATGTGATGACAAAAGAAGTCATTTCTGCCCCAAAGACTGCCTCAGCCCTCGATTTAGCCCAACTCATGGTCAAACATCAATCCCGTTGCGTGGTGATTGTCGAAGACCAAATTCAGCATCCACAGCGGATCGTACCCATAGAAAATTACCCAATACCGATCGGCATTGTCACCGAGCGCGACATTGTGCAGTTTCACGCCCTCGAATTAAACCTTTCCCAAATCTCGGCGGCTGAGGCGATGAGTGCGCCTTTATTTTGCATATCTCCCAACGATTCCCTCTTCCGCGCCCACCAGTCCATGCAGCGGCACGGAGTCCGCCGTTTGGTAGTAGTTGGCAGTCACGGAGAACTTTTGGGCGTTGTCTCTCTCACAAGTTTGCCACAAGTTTTTAACCAATCGGAAATGTACGGGACGATCGAGCTTTTGCAGCAAGCAGTAGACGATAGAGCCGCCCAATTGCAGAAAACCAACGAACTTTTGCAACAAGAAATTTTAGAGCGCCAGCGCGCCCAAGAAGCCCTGCGCCAAGCTCACGACGACTTAAAAAAACAAGTAGAAGAGCGCACCGCTCAACTTTTAGAATCAAATGAATTATTAAGACGGGATATTATCAAGCGCCAGCGAGTCGAAGAAGTGCTGCGAAAAAAGCAAACTTGTTTGAAAAATCAAGCGCAGCAATTAGAGGAAACTGTGCGAAAGTTGCAGCAAACTCAAAGTCAATTAGTCCAAACCGAAAAAATGTCTTCTTTAGGACAAATGATTGCCGGTATTGCTCACGAAATTAACAATCCGGTTAATTTTATCTACGGCAATCTTTCCCACACCAGTCATTACATCAAAGAATTGATTCAACTATTGGAACTTTACCAGCAGCACTATCCCGAACCAGTCTCAGAAATTCGGGAAGCAGCAGCAGAGATGGAAATCGATTTTTTGGTGGAAGACTTATCTAAAATGCTGTCTTCGATGCAGGTAGGAACCGAGCGCATCCGCCAAATAGTTTTATCAATGCGCAATTTTTCGCGATCGGATCAATCTAACATCAAACTTGTTGACATTCACGAGGGACTCGATAGCACTTTGCTAATTTTGCAGCATCGGCTCAAAGCTCAAGGCGCACATCCAGCTATTCACATTATTAAAGAATACGGCAAGCTACCCCAAATCCAGTGCTGTGGCGGTCAGCTAAATCAGGTGTTTATGAATATCCTCGGCAATGCGATTGATGCTTTGGATGAAGAAATCCACAACGGGGAATGGGCTAGGAGAAATGGCAAAAATTCCCCGCCGTCAATTCCTAGTTCTCCATTGACTCTTCCCGCCATTACAATTCGCACTGAAGTTGCTGGCGATTTTGTGGCGATCCGCATTTCCGACAATGGGCGGGGCATACCGGATGAGATTCGCCGCCAACTATTTGACCCGTTTTTTACTACCAAACCAGTCGGTAAGGGTACTGGATTGGGACTTTCTATTTCCTACCATTTAGTTGTGGAACAGCATGGGGGGCGGCTTGAGTGCGTTTCGGAAGTTGGACTGGGGACTGAGTTTGCGATCGAAATTCCGATCGCCAGAAGTCAGTTGACAGTTGACAGTTGACAGTTGGCGGTTGGTGGTTGGCGGTTGGCAGTTGGCAGTTGGCAGTTGGCAGTTGGCAGTTGGCAGTTGGCAGTTGGCAGCTCCCGTCGCGTGAGTGTTTGACAAGAAGCGGTTTCAACCGCCGTCTGCTATCTCTCCCACTCTCCCAATCTCCCCCTCTTCCCCTCTCGCCCACCAATTCCTAAAAATTAACAATTTTTTACACAAAACTCTAAACCGCACCAAAATCACCTGCAACAGGCGAAAGCTAAGATCACTTTGCCCTCCCCAGGCCCAATTAATCCAACTCACTCTCCCGTTTCGCTCATCCACCAGCACCTTTGTGCCCGTTCGAGTTAGCCACACAAGCCATCAACTGCCTGCATCAAGGCCCCAAAGCCAAAAGCCGAGATTGTTTGAGAAGTTAATTTTTGTTTTATTTTTGTACCTCTTTATATTAAGAAAGTATTCTAAAAATCATTCAAAATGTAAAAACATTATAAAAATAGATTGGTAAATCAAAAAAGCAGCTAAGATTCCCAAAGATGCAAAATAAACAAAATTACTAGCATTTTCATTTTGAGGCCCCCTTTCTTTTCCTCGCAAGTTAGCTAATAATGCTTTCAAAGAGGTGACGCAGGGCCTGCTCGTAACTTGACAATAAGGGCATTGCAGTTGGGCTATTGCAGTAAGAGCATTGGATGAAAGTCGATCGCAACATCAAAGCGTGAAACCCCAGCCCCGATAGTTTTGATAGAAACCTATAGGAGAACAAAGAGTGAAACTCGCAGTTTACGGAAAAGGTG